>JAITHZ010000298.1 GCA_031279795.1 Bacteroidales bacterium | reverse complement strand
AAACAATATATTTTTGCAGATACAATGCCACCGCTTCTGTGGTACAGAAGTAGCGCATTGTTTCCGGCGTAACAATGCGCAATTCATCGCAAAGCCTGTAAAAATGGTCAATAGCTGTGCGTGCAGTAAAAATAACAGCCGTATGGTCCAGGATGGACACTTTTTGCTGGCGAAAATCCTTCACCGAAACACCTTCAACCTTTATAAAAGGTCTAAAATCTACACTTATACCATATTTTTCGGCAATATCAAAGTAAGGTGATTTATCAGAAGGTTTGGGTTGCGAGACAAGAAGTTTTTTTATTTTGACTGTCATAATTTGCTGAATTAAACATAGTTATATATATGCATTAGTCCATGGTATAATCCGACATAAGGGATAATTTCCAGGGCGCAAAGGTACAACAAATAATAGAAAATGCCATGTGGTTTTAGTAAAAAAAATCTAATGCCTTTTAGCGTAATTGATATAAATCCAATCAAGATAATTCCCCAAAGAATGTAAAGCGAGCTGTATATGAAAATTTCGGATTTGGAATAAACAAGGATCAATAAAACTGGATACAATGCGATTCCAAGCAGTCCGATTGCAGAAAAATAATTATTTTGCCAAATAATAATTATTTGATTATCAAAAAAAATGTATCCAAGCGCTTTATTGATAATCCATTTAATAGCCCAGAAAGCAAGCAGTATGACAATTGAAAATCCGATTGCAAGGATAAGTGTTTTTTCTGATAAAAATATATTTCGTTCGTATAGAATATTGTTTTCAATAAAGAAAAAAATCGACAACAGGATGGATGTCTGTAGAATTAAAAAAAACTTAAATCGTTCTTCGCTCCCTGTTGTGCTGTCCACGAAGATGCTGTCGCGTTCGGTATTTCCGATTAAGTTCTGAAATATTTGAGCAACAAAACTAGCCCCTTTGGTGTAAACAGATGCAAAAAGGAAAAAAGAAACCAGCATAAGGAATATTATACCGTCTGACATGTTACAGGAAAATGGGCGAATTATTCCCTCCTTGCCAAGTGGTTCCTGTTCCGTAGAAAGTGAAATTTGTGTAATTTGCGTCGAAGAAGAATCGGTTGCTGTTATCAAGAAATGGTTTTTGTAAAACGGCTCGAATGAAACAAACATGTAATTTCCAATCGAATCCGCATCATTGCCAGTCATTATTGTATCTACAGTTTGAACTTTATGTTCTGCAGGATCAGCTTTTCGCCTGTAAGAAACCTCCGGATTAGCCTCAATCGCAACCTCCGGAGCAATCTCGACTGTCGGAGTAGCTGGAGGCTCGTCCGCATGTTCTATTTGCTCAGGCACATTATTTTCTTTCTTGGTGTTTTCCTCTTCCGGAAGGTTTTCAGCGCCATTCGTGTTAATTGAGTCATTAACAGCATGTTCCCAATATGGCATTTTAAGTAGCATGTTTACGAAGTTGAAATAAAAGACAATCCCATAGCCTCTTCCGGTGTTGCAGCAACTGCCCATGCCGTTTGTTGATCTTCACGCATAAACTGTTCATCAACAGCATTTTTTAGCATTTGAATGAGAGGATCGTAATAATTGTTCACGTTCAAAATAACAATAGTACCGTCATAAAGCCCCAATTGCTTCCAGGTAATTATCTCCAGTAATTCTTCCATTGTTCCGCATCCGCCGGGCAGTGCAATTACAGCATCCGACAAGTCGGCCATTTTCTTTTTTCGTTCATGTATATTATTTGTAATAAACAGGTTGGTTAAATACGGATTCCACCAGCCTTCGTCATACATGAAACGGGGAATGACGCCAATTACCTTGCCGTCATTTTGCAGACAGGCATCAGCAACAGTTCGCATCAGTCCGTCTCTGCCGGCGCCACAAACGCATGTCAAATCTTTTTCTGCCAGCAAGCAGCCTAATTTTGCCGCAGCATCCGTATACACCTTATTTATCTGGGAGCTTGATGCACAATATACACATATTGTTTTTATCATAAACTCAAATTTTACAACAAAATTCTTAATTCTTAATTCTTAATTCTTAATTCTTAATTCTTAATTCTTAATTAAAGAAACCCTTATTTTTTCGAGTTCCTGCAAAGGTTCTTGGAAAATAAGGGTTTATTTACCTGCTTATTTAGTTACATGATTAACAATATAACTGTTATCCTTTTGAGATTCACGCTATGCAATAATTTCTATGCATTTTTCAATTTTTTCAAAGCAGAAAAAGCAAATTGCGAAGCGGTAAAGATCACCGGCATCCATTTTCCTTTTTTGCCGGAAAAAAAGAAACCGGTCAGCGAAACAGCAATGTTAAGAAATTGGAAAGTTTTTTTCACATCTTCCCAATCATCAGCCAATATCCGTTCGTGATGCCGGATATACTTTTTCAGCAGCCGTTTTTCGGTTTTAATTGCCTCAATGCTGTCGATTCTGCTGTAAAGGCTTGTTTTCCGATAGCTCATTTTCTTCCAACTCTTCAAATTCATCAAATAAAATACGGCTCAACTGTTTGACAATTGGGTTAATAAAAATCACCTTCCGGTACACAAGCAACAACATGGTAATGATCAAAAAAAGACCACCCACGGCAAGTGATGCGATTACCTGACTTTTCCACCATTCGGCCAATATGTAAACCAGCGCCAGCGATAAATGGACAAATACGATAACCAGCAAAACCAGAACGGCAAACACGCTTAATATCAATGCAATAACTTGTGATAGTTTCTCAAGTAAATTCAAACGGAATAATTCATATTGCAATTGCGCATATTCCTTGATATCGCGCATTGATTTTGCGTATTTACTTTCTTTTCCCATTTTCATGAAAGTCAAGCTTCTTTCGAAGTTTTTCCTAATTTTTTAGCTTTTTCCTGCAGCTTGTCAATCAACTCATTGATGTTCTCGCTGGTAAACTCAGCGCCTTCTTTTACTTTATCCACAATTCTTCTGCGGGTTTCTTCACCTTTTTCCGGAGCAAACAACAATGCAATGACAGCTCCCGTTGCGGCGCCTGCTAAGAACGCCAATAATCCACTTGTTCTCATAATTTTAATCATTTTTTTAAGTTAATAAAAACAGCCTTATCGGCAATTTATAAATTCGGTTGGTTTTTCTCCCAGAGGTATATGTTTATATAATCCCTGATTTCCAAAGCATCATCTGAATCCAAGCATTTAATAATGAACCGTTCTTTGCTCGTTTCGATGTCAATGTCTGCACAATGTTTATGATAAATTATTTCAATTATTGAAATATCATCAAACAGGACTACATATTCTTTTTTTTCTTTGGCAATAACAACACGCCTGTCTACGTCCAAAAAGATCAGATGCGGCTTAAGCAACAAACTCCATCTTCCAGAGGTGATTATACCTAAAACAGTCGAAAACGCACTATATTTATTTTTACTCATATTACTTAAAATAACTCATCTAATGAGGCCGTAAAATTACTGCTTTTTTTTTAATGCCAAAATAAAAGTAGGTTATATTTGCCTAATGCTTGAAATTTTTGTACTGTCATAAAATTATTTAATTGACCTTTTGGACTTTTGTTACATTCCGGCAATGTGTACTTCTGTTCGGGGATACTGTACATATATATAAAGCAGTTACGGCAAATAAAACTTCAGAAGTTAATGGCAACCAAGCTAATTTTGCTATACATATTTCATGATTCCACTGATATATTTTCCGATAATATCAAATTCGAGATTAACAACAGATCCAACCTTGATTTGGTGAAAATTCGTGAATGCGTATGTATATGGAATAACTGCAACTTCAAAACATCCGTCAGAAGGATTGCAAACCGTTAAGCTGACGCCATTTACGGCAATCGAACCTTTTTCAACCGTCATATACCCCTGTTGCGCCTTTTCTTTGTCGAAAGGATATTCAAAGCGGTAATACCAGCTGCCATCCGCGTTACGTACGTCGGTGCAAATTGCTGTCTGGTCAACATGACCTTGTACGATGTGGCCATCCAGCCGTCCGTTCATCATCATACTGCGTTCGAGATTCACCTTATCGCCAGGCTTCAGCCGTCCGAGATTCGTCCTTTCCAGCGTTTCCGCTACAGCCGTTACTGCATACGTATCGTCCGAAATGCCAACTACCGTCAAACAAACCCCATTGTGAGCAATGCTTTGATCTACTTTTAATTCGTGAACAAATGTGCATTTCATGGTAATATGTAAATTACCCGCTTCTTTTTTTAAGGCGACCACTTGAGCCGCTTCTTCTACAATTCCTGAAAACATATTAATTCCATTTTAATTTTCGGACGTAAAGGTAGTAAAAATAAATTACGAATTACGAATTACGAATTAAATCCACATTCATACTATTAGCAATCAAATTCGTATTTTTTTTACTGTTGACATAATTAAATTCGTAATTCGTAATTCATAAGTTCAATTAAATTGAACTTTTTTCTTTCTAAATGGTTATTTTATCAGATACAAATGTTGGTCTATTTTTTTATGTTCAACATTTGTGCTGTTCATCCAGCATGTCAATTTCTATCTGAAAAAACGCTCAAAAATGCAGTTAATATTTTATATATCAATTTATTAATGAGTTAATCAGCATTGACTTTGGTTGCCTTAAATCACTTCAGTAACAGGTTTTCAGATTGATATGAAAAAAAAATGAGCCTTTTTCTGAAAAAAATTACCGAAAATTTTTTTTTATTTCAGGAAATACTTTATCTTTGCGCGTGAATTCCAGATAATTGGATTTAATGATTTCAAAACGATTTGGTTTGGTTCTTTCACAAAATTAATTGATTAATAATTAGGAGATTATATATTTCAAGAAAGAGAGTACAAGTAATAAATTTTTAGCTTATCGTGTTTAAATTATTTATTGCTATTTAGATTTGAATAATTGATGTTTTTTATACATGTTTATTTTATGAAAATGACAAAAATCTTTGCGGTATCTTTTTTATTAATGCTTATTGCATTTCCAAGTTTTTCACAACAAGGTGAAAAAGAAAAGTCGAAGTACAAAGTTGGCGGTTTTTGGGATCACTGGTATATTTCCGTCGGCGGCGGAGCGCAGATGTATTTTGGCGAAGATGATAACAATGCGCCGTTGGCTTCGCGCATATCCCCTGCATTTCAGGTGACAGCAGGAAAGTGGTTTACTCCCGCTCTCGGAGCGAGAGTTCAATTGGGCGGCATCCAGCTGTATGGTTGGAACGATGGCATTGGCGGTACCTACCTGACCAAAGACAAAGTAAGAAACCCTCTTCCAGCAGCCGATCCCCAACGCTGGAGGGAAACAGACGGCAAACCGCGAAAATGGGTCAAGCCTATTGAGTTCGACAAGAACGTACACGAAACATTGACGGAATACCATCCAGAATTGCGGCCATGGGGCGATCCCGAGTATGTCAGACATGGCGGAAATCCCGATGTTGCCGACCTCACACAGTTTCCTAATGCCGGCACGATATACCGGCAAGAGATCAATTATGTTGATTTGCATGTAGATATCATGCTCAACACCATTCAGGCATTTCACTATAAACCCAAGCGGGCGTTTCACTTTATCCCCTACGCCGGTATCGGAATAGCCTACACACCGGGCAATGACTACTTAGTGGCTACGGCAAGTTTTTCGCCCCAGTTGGGAACGATGCTCAACTTCAGGTTGAGCAACCGCATTGACCTCGGACTGGATGTGCGTGCATCGGCTGTGCGCGAATCGTTCGACAGTCACTTGGGCGGCGAAGATCCCGAAGGCTACAACTATACATGGGAAGGGTATCTGGGCACGACGCTCAACCTGATTGTCAAACTGAAAAACTACGACTTTGAAGAAGTTTACGAAATGCCAAAACAGGAAGTCGATAACATCAATACAATAATCGGATTGCAAAATCCGCCGCCATTACTGCCGCCGCCGTCAAAAAAAGTATTCTTGCCGCCAGTTCATTTTCCGCTGGACGTACACATTGTACAGCGTGGCGAAATGCACAAGGTAGAAATGGCAGCCCGATACCTGTTCGACAGCCCAGTACGGACGCTGCATCTGGAAGGCTACGCCGACCGCAAAACGGGTAATGAACGTTACAATCAGCGCATAAGCGAACGGCGTGTTCGAGAAGTACGGCGCTTGCTGGTCGAACGTTTCGGTGTTGATCCAGGGCGTTTAACAATTGGGTGGCAAGGCGACCTCGAACAGCCTTTCCCCGTCAACGAATTGAACCGCGCCGTGCTGTTCATCGGCGATGAAGACTCTTACAACGGCGTAGGAAGGGGTGGGTACTACGAAAAGTACTATGACAACCGTCTCAACAACTATGTGCCGGATAATAATGTCCCTGTTCCGCCCCCAGCTTATGGAACCTCGGCAAGCTATGGAGCGCCAACCCCACCTCCGGCAGCTTATGGAACACCCCCAGCATCAAGTAGCTATGGAGCAACGGTATACAATAACTACAATGCCGCTCCGGATAACAGTTACGGCGGAGGCAGTTACGATAACAGCAATTATGGCAGCAGCTACGATAATTACGATAACAGCAGTCACGGCAGTCGCAGTTATACAAATCAGGGAAGCCCCGTAAATAGAAACAGCGTCGGCGTCGGCCAGAGCAATCGCAGCATTAGTAGTAGAGGAGGAAGCTCATATCAAATAAACCGCTAAGAAATAAATATTTATATCAAAAGAGCTATCCAGTGGATAGCTTTTTTATATTTTTATGAAAAAAATAACACTGTTACTGGCAGATGACCACGAAATTTTCAGAAATGGCGTGGAATATTTGATAAACAAGGAAGAAGACATGTCGGTTGTGGCAACGGCTTCCAATGGAGAAGAAGCTGTACGTACATGTATCAGCGTGCAGCCGCAAGTGGTGTTGATGGATATAGCCATGCCGGTACTG
>JAITHZ010000079.1 GCA_031279795.1 Bacteroidales bacterium | reverse complement strand
CAACGACATGCTGCACGGCGGTTCGCTGAAGAAGGAATATTACGGCGTTTGGGCCGATTATTACATTCGGTTTATTCAGGAATACGAAAAACGCGGAATCAACTTTTGGGATTGAGTATTCAGAACGAACCGATGGCTGTTCAGCGGGGACGGAATGTGGAAGTGGTTGATTTAATGTGCCGTCCCTGTATTTTGCAGATATGCCATTGTTCCGAGTTTTCGGACGGACACTAATTACTAATTACTAATTACAAATTAAACAAAACTACGTATGGATAAGGCAAAAGCGGGATATGTTGAAGGAATTGTATCAATACTAATCAATTCCGCATTATTCATTGCCAAGATGTGGGCAGGTATAATCACCGGCTCAATTGCACTGACTGCTGACGCATGGCATACCCTTTCCGATTCTATCAGTTCGGTAATCATTGTTGTTGCAGTTAAACTGTCATCCAAAAAGGCCGATAAGAAACATCCATTTGGACATGGGCGCTGGGAGCAAATTGCGGCGATTTTTATAGCAGTTGTTTTGGGAATTATTGCGTATGATTTTCTCAAAAATTCCATAATCCAGTTCCATAATAAGGAGAAGGTCGAATATGGGACAATAGCCATCATTGTCACAGCTGTTTCAATAGTTGTAAAAGAATTACTGGCACAGTATGCGTTTTATGTTGGACGAAAAACTGAAAATGTCAGCATCCGGGCCGACGGCTGGCATCACAGGACGGATGCTCTGTCGTCGGTAGTGGTATTAGCCGGAATATTGTTTGCAAAACAATGCTGGTGGATCGACAGCGTGTTGGGAATATGTATAGCTTTAATGCTGTTTTACGCAACTTTTGAAATCATGAAAGAAGCAATAACGAAATTATTAGGTGAAGAACCCGGAGAAGAATTAATCGAAAAAATAAACGCCGAAGTGAGACAATTATATAATAATGATTTAAGCATACATCATTTTCATTTACATAATTATGTATTGCATAAGGAATTAACACTACATATACGGCTTGATAAAAATTTATCAATAGAAAATGGGCATAAAATAGCAACAGTCATTGAAAAGATGATTAAAGAAAAATTTGATATAGAGGCAACTATCCATGTTGAACCGTTAGATTGACAGGAGGAATATTTTCGCCCCATGATTCCTCGTTTATGAAACATGTTGTCGAGCGCAAAACATTATTTATTTTTAGCGATAAATTTATTTTTTTGTTTTTTTTCTTCAGAAATTATGCGGATAAAGAATTATTATTACCTTTGCGGCGAAAAATGACAGGCGGAATCCGAAAAGCCTTTTAAACAGAGTAGGAAAAGCTAAATCAATATGATATGTTAAAATTACGTTCGTTCTTTTTTATTACATTGCTACTTGCCGCAGCAACTGCAAGTGCACAGTTTTCGTTTGGCGTAAAAGCCGGGTTGAATTTGTCTTCGTACTCCGATATGGAAGGCCTTGAGTCAAAAATTGGCTACAAGATTGGGCCTGCTGCCGAGTATTCGTTGGGTGACAAATTAGGCATACAGGCAGCCTTGCTGTTATCCTCTAAGGGAGCAAAAGCCAAAGAAGGCAACGCCAAAATTGACGCCAACTACCTGGAACTGCCCATCACCGCTGTGTACAAATTTTCCATTGCGCCGGATACCAAACTGTATGTTAATGCAGGGCCGTATTTTGCGTATGGTATTTTTGGCAAAATCAAAGGATCGGAAGAAGTGGTAGATGGAGTAACTGTTTCAGTAGAAGTTGACACTTTCGGTGAAAATGGTCTCAAGAAGTTTGATGCAGGAATAACAGCCGGCGTCGGGATGGAAATCATGGGCATTAATTTTGGGTTAAATTATGACCTGGGTTTGACAAAAGTTATGGAAGAAGGTGACGCCTCTAACAGAAACTTCTGGATTAGCGTGGGGTATTATTTCTAAACGAATTTGTACCGAACAAACAAAAAGGCTTGTCCAATTTTGGACAGGCCTTTTTTAATCCTCCCACGAAGAAGAAAAAACTAACTTTGTGGGCTTTGCGAGCTTTGTGGGAGAAAAAATCTCCCACAAAGGGCTTTTTTGGCTTTGTTCATCTGCTGCGAATCGGCACATATTTCTGCATTTCCAGAATATTCCGGTAAGCTGGGCGGATGATGCGTTTGCTTTTGAAGTTCAATTCTTCGATGCGATGGGCTGTCCAGCCAACAATGCGCGCCATCGCAAACAGGGGGGTATAAATTTCCTGTGGCAAGCCAATCATTTCATAAACAAAACCTGAATAAAAGTCGATATTTGAGGAAACACGTTTTTTGTTCCCTTTAAAATTATAGAACGATTCGATAGCGCGCGTTTCCAGTAGCTCAAGGAAAGCAAATTCGGCTTCGCGTTCTTTTTCTTTGGCCAAATCGCGTGCCAATTCCTTCAGCAGAATGGCGCGCGGATCGGAAATCGTATAAACTGCGTGTCCTATTCCATAAATCAGGCCTGTCTTGTTGTAAACTTCCTTGTTGAGCATTCGCTGAAAATAAGCGTCGATTTCATTCGCATCCTTCCAGTCGGTAATGTTTTCTTTCAGATGATTGAACATATCGACAACCTGAATATTGGCGCCACCGTGCAGCGGGCCTTTCAATGATCCGATGCCTGCTGCGATTGACGAATATGTGTCCGTTCCGGTCGAACTGGTGACACGCACGGTAAATGTCGAGTTGTTACCACCGCCATGTTCGGCCTGTAATACCAGCAGCAAATCCAGCGTTCGGGCTTCCAGCGGGGTAAATTTCCGTTTCAGCATGTACAGAAAATTCTCCGCAATCGTGAGACTTTCGTTTGGGTGGCGAATATGAAGCGAACGTCCGTGTGTGCTGTGCCGGAAAATA
Source organism: Bacteroidales bacterium (assembly GCA_031279795.1). Taxonomy (GTDB): domain Bacteria; phylum Bacteroidota; class Bacteroidia; order Bacteroidales; family WRGA01; genus WRGA01. Next base: position 8,118 of record JAITHZ010000079.1, on the reverse strand, counting down.
TTGTAGGCATAAGCGATAATCGCCGGAAATTTGGAAATTAACTGAATAGACTGCCGCATCAGATTTTCAGGCAATGTGTCGTCGGGATTCGGGTCGAAGTTGTACATTTCCAAAACACTGCGCGCCAATATGTTCATGATGTTCTGCCCCTCAATGTCAATAATATTCAGCTTGGTTTTTTGTTCCAGTGGCATGTTATCGTTGATTAATTCTCGAAAGTTTTCCAGTTCTTCCGTGTCTGGCAGTTTCCCTGAAAGCATCAGAAACGCCACTTCTTCAAAACCAAAACGTTTTTCTTTTATCAAATCGTGCACAATATCCTCCACATCGAAACCTCGATAATAAAGTTTGCCTGGAATAGCTTGCAATTGCCCGTCCTTTGTCCGTTCATAACCGACCACATTACCAATTTGCGTCAGGCCAACTAATACGCCAGAACCGTCATCGTTCCGCAGTCCGCGTTTTACATTATACTTGATAAACAAGTCGTTGTCAATCTTGCTGGTAGTCTTTACCGACTCCGACAATTTGTAGATTAAATATTCCTTTTTCATAATAAAATATTTTATGTGTATAATATCTTCACAAAGATATGGCTTTTTAGTTAACTTGAAAATAGAAAATATCTATTAAACATAAGACAAAGTTTATTTTTATCTATAACACGATTTTACATGGAGAATTGATCACAATATAAATATCTGAATTTAAATAATATATGTAAAGCAGCATGGAGCTTATCATTCCTCTGATGAGCCCCATGCTTCCTTTTTTCATTGAACTGCACTTTCTTAATAATCACAACCGGAGTTCTGAATTCCTGATTAATTAATTCTTAGTTAGGCAGGTAAAATTTCAGAATCACATTTTCGGCCTCCGAGCGCAATTGCAGAACATACATTCCGTGCTTGAGTCCGGTGGTTGAGATCTGAACGGCGCCTTTTTCGGTTCGTGCAACTGATACATTTTCTCTGACCAGCCCTCCATTCAAGTCAAACAGTTGGACGGTTAATCCTGCCGCTTTTGCCGGATAATAAACGGTCAGCGTGTTGCTGTTCCGGCTGTAGTGAACGGTCGGTCGGCTACTGTTCGGTTTGGCAGCGATTCCGGTAGGCGGATTGACGCCAACATACAGCGTGTCGGACGCAAGGCTCGTATTTCCCCATTCGTCTTTGACGTGCACCCAGTATTTTCCTTTTTGCGATGACGAAATTCTCCGGCTTTCGGAAGACCCGAAGGCGGCGTTGTTCCAGCTGTAGGAATACCGGTTGTTGTCGTCGCTTTTCATTACTTTTACGTCAAAACTTTTGCCGTCGTACATGTTTTCGGGATCCATTATGCGGATGACAGGTTTGATTGTCTTCATGCGTTCTCCTTTTTCAGCATCGGTCGTTCCCAGGTTGATGTAGACCCAGTTGTTTCGCGACATGGTCCATTCGCTCAGGAACTGCATGTGTCCCAGGTAGGAAACGGGTGTTCTGCGTCCGCCGTCTTCGTTGATGTGTTCTTCCAGAATTTGCGGGAAACGTCCGTATTCTCTATCCAGCGCTCCGGCAGCTTCCAGTTGCTGGTAATTGGCGCGGAGTATGGCGGGAATCTGCTGAAACAGCGGAAAGAGTTCGTCGTAACGGTCGTTGAATTTTTGCGCATACCGTTCGTCCTGATAAAGACGGCCAAACCAGCGATGCGTTTTCACCCAGTTTCCATTTTCGGTATAGATGCCCGAATTTCCGAAAGATAGGTCGAAGTCCCACGGAGCGCTCATGTTCAGTTTGCCTTCGCGGTCTTTGTGAACGAAAACGCTGGCATGGAACAGGTTGTCGCAACCTTTGGACAATTCATGCAAAATTGTCCAGTCGATAAAACTCGCCTCGTTTATGTATTTTAGATAACCATTGACGGGGTCTTTGTAGTTTTCGCTGCGCAACACATCTTCAAATTCGTCCAGATGATTTTTGATCCACGTTCTTTGTGGCTGGGTAACGTTTTTAGGTTTGGGGTATTTAAACACAAAATTGATTCCGTCGCGAGCGGTTTTAATCTGAGTGGCCACTTCGATGGGCGTACTTTTATGACCGTCTTCGGGCGAAGCTTCGAGAATGTATCCACCGGAAAGGTCGGTCGACGCCGCATCCAGCTTTTTTATTTTTATCTGGTAGTCGCCTCGTTGAACTTTTTGGGTCAATGCATACAAACCACGATAATCATCGTTAATCCAGACTTCTACATAACGGTTGTCGGGCATCCAGGGAATTCCCGACATGCGCCGTCCCAGATACGACGCAAGCTGAAAGCGCATCAGGCTTCGGTCCATCCAGAAAGCCAGCAAAGCCCATTCGTCGCTTTGTCCCATTCCCAGCAACGCAGCAGGCCGTTCGCTCTCCCAGTCGTCGCCCACCAGATCAATATTGTAGGGTCGTTTGCTGTGATGCCACGACGTGTTTCCCCGTCCATCTATCTGGATTTTCCCAGCGTAAAAATCGTGTTCGTCATAAGACGACGAAGCCGAATTACGGATGTACATCGTTGCATTTACTTTCCCAGCATAATCGTCGTTGGCTTTTTCGTTTTTTATATCGCCAATCTGTTTCCCGTCTTCCAGCGTGATGTGTATTTCGGCAATTCCCTTTGGAGAAAAAAGATATTCGCTTTGGGAAAAAAGATTGATAGAACAGGCAACGCCGACAGCCACCAGAAATATTCTATTGATTTTATCTGTCATTTTCATAAGTTAAATAAATAGATTGATTGATCCTTTTCAATATACAATTACTTTTGTTTGATAATTCCCGTTTGCGGATAAAATTCGGAGCAGATAAGCGCCCGCCGTCATCGGAGCTTGCAACGATGGAGACAGCAAACGACCTTTTTTCACCGTAATTCCCGCAGCGATACTTATCCACTGATATTGGCCACCGTCGTACCAGTCAAGATTTAGCATTTCGCCGGCTGCCACAGGATTAGGATAAATGGAAATCGTCCGATTCCCGTTCACCGACGGCACATGGGATGGATTTTCGTAATAAATATCTTTTCCATCTGGCGCTTCGTTTTCTTCGACAACGCAATCAACAAGCGCAGCGCCGTTCCCAACGTACACGCCTCCACCCATTGAAGTAGAACTGTTGTTTTTCACAACACATTTATCCAGCTGTCCGTTAGCAGCAAGAAAAGCGCCTCCACCGGCAACATAGATTCCGTCTGGCGCTTCTGGCAACGAAACCGGACAGACTGCCTCGACAGGATACTGCACATATTTCAGCGCGGGATGAAAATATCCATCGCCGCTGCCGAAACAGTAAGCCCACGCCAGCATGTTTCCGGCATGAGAACTTGTCCAGAAGGGATAATCCAGGTTTTTACCCAGATTTTTCAAGATGCTTTTGATATTTGCGCTGGAAATCTCGCCCCATTCGCCAGCAGAAGGCAAATGCCAGTCGGTGAAGCCACCCGCAGCAAGCGTATCGCACCAGAACGCGGCATAATTGCCGTTGCGAACGACATCCAGTCCGCTGATATCAACACATTCAGCGCCAACAGCAGCAAGGATTGCTTCCGCGCGCGTTTGCCCTGTCACATCCGTCTTTGCGCTTTCCCTGTCGGGAATGACTGGGAGCGCCGATATCTCCGACTCATACCCACCCCACTGTTTTTGGGTTTCTGCTGCGCTAATCATCATTCCATCGCCTGTTCCTGGATTATATTTATACAGAACGCCAACAATACGGTTGTCGCCATCGAATGAATAAATGATGCTTCCCTGCTTAAATTCCGGAGAAGGATTTCCATTTTGCAGCACAAAACCTTCCCAGACAGTTGGTGTGGAAAAAGGAGTAAGTTGAGTAACGACCCGCTGGGTTTGGCCACCGTCAAGGATACTCAGTTTGGATAAATCGCCCGTTTCCCCCACCGGATAGCGTTCTTCCGGCACGCTGTTGTTGGCTGTATATCCTCCTTTTACGGTTACGCCTTCTTTCATTGTAAATCCGCCATAATACGTTCCGGCGGCCACATATACAACATCGCCGGAAGACGCTCGCTCAATGGTTGCCTGCAAATTGTTCGAAGCCCATGTCCATGAACTTCCGCTAAGGCTGGGACTACCGTCTGTCTTGACATAATATTTTTTCTGCGCCACACCGCATAACGCCAATATCAGGCACAGTCCTGTCATCCAATATTTTTTCATGATTGATTAATTATTCAGTTATACATATATATTTCTTGCCTGCGATGGTTTCGAACGCAGCCGTATCGTCATCAATAGCAGTAACAGAGACGTCTCCGCCATCAGATTGACGAAATGTAAAGTTTTTAATGCCGGGGTATTTCACCATGCAGCTATTTCCAGAAACGGAAAGGATTTCCAGCTGTTTCAGTTGTCCGTTCTCCCATTCGGCGGCTAATTCAAAATTCCCCCGTGCCTTGACGCCCTTGAAACTTCCAGCAGCCCAGCTGTCGGGAAGAGCCGGCAGCAATTGGATATAGCCTCCTTGACTTTGCACAAGCATTTCGGTCATGCCGGCAGTAGCGCCAAAGTTTCCGTCAATTTGGAAGGGAGGATGCGTATCGAACAAATTTTGCAGCGTAGAACCTTTCAACAGTTCTTCCAGCAATTTGTGAGCATGGTTGCCATCCTGCAGTCGCGCCCAGAAATTGATTTTCCATGCCTTGCTCCAACCTGTGGCCTGGTCGCCGCGAGTGTTCAAGGTTTTTTTCATTGCTTCGATGAACAAGTTGTCCTGAGGACTTTTTCCAGCGATAATTTGCGAACCGGGGTGCAGCCAGAAAAGATGATTCACATGCCGGTGACCATTGTCGCCGGTTATGTCCATCTGCAATTCGTCTTTCCATTCCATGAACTGTCCGGCTATTCCGATTTGCGGGCCAGCCAGTCGGCTTTTGGCAGCGATTATTTCCTTGATTTCAGGAGCGTCGGCCAGATTCAGCACATGCGAAGCTTTAACGGTGATGTCAAACAACTCGGTAATGATGGCCTGGTCACAGGATGCGCCCAGCGAATACGGGCCATGTTCGGGCGAATAGGACGGATTGGCCACAAGCGTTCCGTCGCGTGAATCGCGCCACAGATTGTCTACCCAAAACAGAGCAGCATCCAGCATTATCGGGAAATATTGTGATAAAAATGTTTTGTCCTGATTGAACTGGTAATATTCCCAGATATCCTGACACATCCAGCCATTGGCAGCGGGGAAGTAAAAGCCTTCGTACCAGTTTCCAGGCGCAGTGTTTCCCCAGATGTTGTTTTCGTGATGAATAACCCAGCCTCTGACCGCGCTGCCATCCGCTTTGCAGTAATAGTGACTCGCCGTTCTCCGGCCTCTGGCAACCAGACTTTTTACATACTCAATTACCGGAAGATGACACTCGGCCAGATTAGTTTGCTCGGCCAGCCAGTAGTTCATTTGCAAGTTGATATTGGTATGGTAGTCGGCGCTCCAGGGAGGCGCAAGTCCTTCTGCCCAGATTCCCTGCAAATTGGCCGGCAAGCCGTTTTCACGAGAAGATGCAATCAGCAAATAGCGTCCAAACTGATAATACAGCTGTTCTAAGTAGCGATTTTCGGCTGGCGTATTGGTATTTTCCTTGTATCCTGTCAACAGTTGTGTCGTTGTTTTTTGTATTTGAACATCGGGCTGAACAATAGACAGTTGCATCCGGTCGTACAGCGATTTATAATCCGCCGTATGATCGTTCAGCAATTGCTGGAATGTTTTGGATGCAGCCTGTTGCTGGGTTTGCTGTACTGAATTGAGCGGATTGTCGGCAGAAAAGTAATTGAATGAATTGTCCATGCATTGCACATAATTTGTCTGCGCTGTGGAAATAATCAGTATTTCATCGGCATTTTCGACTTTGATTCTATTGCCGGCAATGCTCATGCTTCCGCCGACAGGAATGACTTTCACCTGCTGGGCGAATTTCAAGCCATTGGCGCTGTGGTCGGACGGTCGGCCTGTCAGCGTAATGACGCCGTCGGCAGCCGACAGGGTTGAGTTTGTCTGGGGCGTAGTCAGCCAGATATTTCGGGAAAGAGCGCCTGGCTGGTCGGCTGTGAGCCGGATTATCAGCGCTTTGTCGGGGAAACTGATGAAATATTGGCGCGTATAGTTTACATTTTCCTGCGAATAATGGACGGTCATTAAGGCACGGTCGATGTCCAGTTCGCGAACATACGATGTGTAGGTCGGAAAATTGTCAACATTTGCGTTTTCCAGCTGAATTTCGCTCAATTGGGGCGAAGTGTTCGGAGTTTGCGTATCGGTTACTTCAAACTTGAAATACTTGAAGGTAACCGTTTGTGGCAACTGGAATTTCCGGCTTTGTGTTCGTTCGGAAAAAAGCTCATTCGTTCGCGAATCAATGACCGTATAGTCATGTCCGTCGGCCGAGCCATAGAGTTTCCATGCTTTCGGGTCTCGCGCGGGCATGTCTCCGCCGGAAGTCAGCGTATAGGCCGAGACCGGAAAAGCGGCGTCGTATTCCCAAGCGATGTAACAGGGGAATCCTTTGAAGCCTGTATCGGCATACCATTTGGTGTTCAGGCTGTTGTCGAACAGAGCGGGAAATCGCTGTCCGGGAGTGTTCGGATTGTCGCAATCGCCGGATATGTTGACAATTTCAGGGATTATCACCGAAAGGTAGGCAATGTTCAGGTTGGCGAGCGACTGATAAGCGCCGAAATCAGTTTTGTCTCCCATCAAACTGTTGATGTATCCTTTTTCGGTTGTATTTTCCGCAGGATAATTCTTTGCAATTACCTTTCCGGTTTCATCCATGTAGGCTGCTGACGCGTGAGAGAAAGTTACCATTTTATCCTGCAACGCCTTGCGAATATGTTGGAGATTCTGATGCGCTTGCGTCTGAGTGCGGGCATGACCGCCATTGTAATTCGAATTTTTGCCCGGCCCGCCCGACCAGAGCGAATGTTCGTTAATTTGAATTACATCGGTATCAACACCGCCAAAAACCATAGCGCCCATGAAGCCATTGCCGATGGGTAACGCTTCGTTTTCCCATGCCAAAGCAGGAGTACTGTACTGCAATTTCAGCGAACTTTGTCCGGATAAAGCCAGACAAGTCCCTGCAAAGAATAAAAAGAAGTTTAACTTTTTCATAATAGATTATTAATTGGGTATAATTATTTGCGCCAAAGGTAAATCCCTACGCTTAAAATTTTATTAATTTGCGCTTAAAATAGACGGAATGGAATACTAAAATTGACTAAAACGATGGAGATCTTTGCTAATTTATTATAATTCAAATATCAAATCCATTTTTATTTGGCCCGAAATTTTGTGAAAAATCAACGGAATGAATCTCCCACGAAGCACACAAATAAGCTTCGTTGGCTTTGTGGGAATCTCCCACAAAGCACACAAAGCACACAAAGAAAGAAATTGGCTGGAATTTTGTGAGAAATCAACGGAATGAATCACGAAGCACACAAAGAAGCTTTGTGACGTTTTTATTTTTTTAATTTTATAAAAACTGTGATAGGGTCATCATCAGAAAGCTCACCAATGCCTCATTGATTTTCTATTTTCAGTTTATAGACATTAAACGATTTATTTTTTATTTCAAATATCAAATCATTTCCCTGAATATCAATATCATAATGCTGGGGTATAATGGCATTGGAGTTATCCAGCGTATTTACTGTTTTCAAATCTCCGGCGAGAAGTATGGCTTGAATTTTTGAAGCTATTTGTTGTTTTTTGGGAAGATTTTTAACATTAATTTTGATTCGGCAATTGTTTTCAGATACATTTGCCAATTTGATGATAATCTGGCTGTTTGTTTTGTCCAACACGGCGCTGGCATACAAGTCGTCATCACCGGCTATGCTCAGTCCATTTTGCGTAAACGACAACACATCAGTTCCTTTGTAGAGACTGTAAAGCTGCTGGACATAATAGTTTACCGATCTCGCCAGCTGTAAATTGTCGAACCAAATCAAGTCGGGATTCCACTGCCAGGCATCCACATGAGCGAGAAGCGGAGCATATGTAGCCAGTCTTACGACGTCGGCATTGCGTTCAACTCCCGTGAGAAAAGCTGCTTCGGCCAGCGCTGTTTCAAAACTGTTTTTCTTCG
>JAITHZ010000202.1 GCA_031279795.1 Bacteroidales bacterium | reverse complement strand
GAAATTGCTTCATAAATGGAAGCAATCCGTTTTGTTCCGCACTAAGAATTTCGGGGTACATGTTTGTCGAAATATAATTCAAAATAGTTTCGCAGTTCAGGATAGATATTTAATTCTTTTCGACCGGTCATTCCCCTGAATATCGCGGCGACAGACTGTATTCCCATCACTTTAAACAGATGTTGGACGTCTTTCAGCGTACCGTAATTGATGATTGTTTCTACCAGAAGCTCGTCGCTTACGGTATCGGCTCTGTCTTCTGGCGAATACCAGAATAAATCCTCATGTTCATGGATAAAATCTTTTACTTTCTGCGTTCGCATTTTGAAAAATTGCTTGACTGGCATTTAATTCATCGAAAAAGAATCCGGATAATGTTTTCAGAGAATATTCGTCGATGCGTAACGCGCAACTGTATTATTCAAAATCCCAACTGTAGCTTTAAAATGAATTACCGTGTTCTTCAAAACCCCAACTGCAAATTCGTAAATCGCAACAGTTGATTCGTAACATCAAATTTTATTCTTCAAAACTCCAACAGTTGCCTTGTAATACACAACTTTCACCTTCAAAACTCCAACTTTTGATTCGTAATATGCGACTGTATCCTTTAAAGATCATTCGGATTTGTCGGCAGACGCTTTTTTCGCTTCGTTTTCGCCGGATTTTCCTTTTGTTGAATGACGTACCTTTTTCAGAAGATATGTAAAAGTGTATTCCTTTGCTTTCTCAGGCGCTGTCTTTTTGAACAGCGTTTTGCCAATCTCGCATATCTCCGCCATCTGGCCGTACAGGTCGTTCAGTTTGCTTATGTTGTTTCTGACTAATTCAATTCGCTGTGTCAGAATTTCATATTGATCCCTGTTGTCGGAAGCAATAGATTCGGTTGCATTGTCGAATGTCGCGACAAGATTGTCCGTCATGCCTTCGGCTTCGAGTTGCGGCCTGTACTTCTCGATATTGGAAGATACCAGATGCAGATTGAGCAAAGCGCCCTCCATATTCTTGCGATTCAGATCCTTTCTCAGCGGAGAAATCCCAAAATCATTGGCCGAAACGGGAATTTGATCCTTTGCCAGCTTCAGATAGGCTTCCAGCCGGTTGAGCGAATCTGTCAGACCGTCTGCCGTAGCATACATTTGCGCCGTAATGGACTTGATTTTGGCTGTTTCCGTTTTGGGATTGACCAGCCCTGTCACTACAACGATTTTTTCTTTAAAACTATTCAGGTAAATCTGATTAAATTTGGGAGAGAAAGCCGTGAAATCCGACAAATCGCGCCCCAGTGTAATCGCCACGTATTCGCAAATTACGGGCAACTCTTCGTCTTTGCAATTAAAATTGCGCATTTGTTCTGTATTCATCACATTTTACTTTATATAATTGATTATTTGATATGATTTTATTTGTTATTTCAGTCCCCATTCGTGCATCCGACGCAAGTTACGACCTTTTTATCCGGCTTATAAAGAAAGTAATGCTTTCTTTTAAGGTTTGTTCCGTCACTCCCATTTTATAAATTCAAATGGAATATCTTCTTTTGTCAAGACTGTTGTCAGTTTGTCTTCGCGTAATAAATCCTTCTTTTGTGAAAATCCGCCAAGCGTTTTACCGATTGCTAAACGTTCTGGCGCATTTTTTCTATTGCCTCCTGCACTTTGTGGCGCATTGGTTCGGATTGTTGTTGATCTTCTAATTTCAAATCCGGCGCTTTGTTTTTGGAAAATCGGCCACTTATCGTCCCCGACAATACAGTCTGAATTGATTCTTTTCTGTTCCTTACGAAATTGTATTCTTCAATTATAAATCACAGATAACAAAGAATTTAATTGTCTCTTTGATGTGATGTCCGTATACAAAAAAGCCCGTCAGTCCCATTGCTGCGACCGACAAAAGTGGTGCAAATATACTCGTTTTCTTTTGAATAAGCGCTATTTTTTTTCCATTTTTATTGACCGAACAGCAGAGCAGAGAAAATTTTGGTTGTTTGCGACACGCAGCGTTGAGATGTGAAGCGTTGAAAGTTAACGGTTACATGCGTTTGCTTTGCCGCTTTACCGGTCTGAAAAACCATTCCGTCATGCGTCGGATTCCCCAAGAAATAAGGTATGGCCGGATGATTTCCCATGCAACAGGCCACAATTCCTTGAGAGACGGCAGAAATCCGGACAGTCCGGACACGTGTGCAGAGGGTTGTGTGGCATCTGTTTTCTGAGATGAAGAAGGAAGCGTTACTTTTGAACCGGCGGTAGCAATGAGCCATGACAGCCCGGAAAGAAACAGGCTTCCCGAATTTTCACGGATATGAGCGAAGTCTTCCTCCAGTTTTCGTTCCTGTATCCGGCATTGTTTTTGCAGGCAGACTTTACGTGCCTGCAACTTCTCCTGCGGAGTTATGTTCGTTGGTTGCTTCATCTTCATTTTTATTGTTTTCGTTCGCAGTCAATGCCGCAATGACAGTGTTCAGGACAAATGTCCGAAATCGTTCCCTGTACAGGACAAGACCGCAGATGATCAAAAGGTACAGGATGGCCACAATGACGAATCCGGCACCCATCGAATGGAGCAGGTCGCTCAGAAAAAAGGCCAGCGCGATAAAGAGAAAGAGTGTCAGAAAAAAGGCCAGTATAAGCAAAACCAAACTGTACGAAAGGACGGAAATAACTTTCCCTGTCCTTTCGTACGCGTTCAGTTTTAACAGTTCAGCTTTCGAGTCGGCATACGCGCTTATGTCGTGCTTCAGTTCGCGGAAAAAAGTTTCCGTATCCATATTCATGACATGCTCAGGATTCGCTTTCCGCTTCGGTGACGGTAGTCGTCGTACCGGCGGGCTTGTATTCCCTGTACTTGCTGACTGCCGAATTAAAAGCGCTTTTCGCTTTATTGACAACCTCGTTCAACTCGTCCAGAATCTGTTCTTTCTTGTCCGTAGCGGCCAAGTAGCCGACCGCGGCGCCTATTGCCGCTCCAATGACAAGTCCCAGTAACAATTTGGAATCTACATTACTTTTCATAAATACTGCATTTTAATTTGGATGAATAATCTATTTATTTACATATTTATATAACGGGAAAATACTCCGGACGGTTCAGAGGTTTTCCGTTTTTCCGTTTTCATTGCGACCCATCGATTTCGCTCCGAGAAAGAGAGACACTCCAAGCCGTTGCGTGTGCACTCGGCCTCCAGCGCAGGCATATCTTCCTTGAAGAAACCGCTCAGCAGAAGTATTCCACCGGGTTTCAGCGACGGAAGGCAGTACGGCATATCGTTCAGCAGGATGTTGCGGTTGATATTCGCGAACATACAGTCAAACAGTCTGTCCTGCGGAATCTGCTCGGCGTTGCCTCGGATAACGCGGATATGTTCGGTATGATTCAACGCACAATTTTCGAGCGCATTACGATATGCCCATTCGTCAACATCAATGGCTGTCACGTGCGACGCGCCCTTAAGTGCGGCCAGAATCGCCAATATCCCTGTGCCACATCCTATATCCAGCACGTTGCTCCCTGCCATTTCCATTTTCAGTATCTCACAAAGCATCAGGCAGGTTGTTTCATGATTACCCGTACCAAAAGCCATTTTCGGATGAATACGAATTTCATATTCAAACCCCGTTTCCGCTGGATGAAACGGTGCACGTACCAGACACTGCCGCCCGATACGGACGGGCTGGAAATAATTTTTCTCCCACACTTCATTCCAGTCTCTGTCCGGAATCAGCGTTTGCGTGAAATGAAACCGGACGCCGCTCAACGGAAAGTCGCTCAAGCATTGCTCTACCGCTTCCCGCCAATAACTGTCGACAGGAATATAGGCGTACAGACCTTTCGGCTCTCGGGCAAAAGCATCAAAACCGATCTCGCCAAGTTTCCACGTCAACAGGTCGTTAACCATTGTCAAATCCACTGCTGATTCACTGGTAAAGTATATTTCGTAATAATCCATGACCACGAAAAATGAGTGCACAAAATTAAACGAAATTATCGGAAATTCCAAGCATGTACGCAAAAAATCAGGCACGCAACAATTACTTTGCCTCATGAACCCAATACAAATTTATTTCTCAGCTACATGAGGGAAACTTGCCTTCATCAATTCGTCCTGTTTGTAATACCCTGTTTTGACGCTGATGTGTCCCCCGCTCGGGGAACGATGTGTTCCCGCGCCGGGGAATGGTATGTGACCTAATCAGGTCATGGCGTATGACTGTCAGCTTTCCTGATGCAAGGCGGGTGACTGCATTCTTCAGTCGTATCGAAACGTATATCATACAATCGTTTGCGCAGCGCAAGTCCACTCTCTGCGCGATGCTGACGTGTAATCAATAGACGTTGTTCAGAGCCGCTCTGCTACCGTAAGCATTGTCAGCTGTAATCGAACAGTGGTATTTTCATTGAGCGCCAGCAATCATACGCCTCACTAATCATTAATCACAAATACCAGTGTCGGGTCAAGCGGATAACGTCCGAAGTCTTTACCATAGACAGCCAGTCCGCCGTCGGTAGGCGTTTCGATGCGGATACGAATATCTTTACCCTCCGTCAGCGCTGAAACAGGGACAGGTATTCTCACAAGATAGCCATACGAGCCGGCTTCGTGCAAGCGTTTGTCCTTTTTCTGCGAATGCCACGAGAGCGCTCCGCGATGATCGGCAGGGTCGTCGGGCAG
>JAITHZ010000170.1 GCA_031279795.1 Bacteroidales bacterium | reverse complement strand
GCTGCACGGAAGCCGTTTCCGTTTTTCTTTGCAATTGTTTCCCGCAATAATGCAAGGCGCGCAAGCCGAAGAATCCATCATTGAGGCATTTAACCTGATTTATGACAAATGTCAACAGTTTGATGCTGTGGCGGTTATTCGCGGCGGCGGCGCAACGTCCGATTTGAACTGCTTCGACAGTTACCTGCTTGCAGCCAACTGCGCCCAGTTCCCGCTGCCGGTCATTACCGGAATTGGACATGAGAAGGACAACAGCGTGCTGGATATCGTAGCCCACACGCGCGTCAAAACTCCAACGGCAGCTGCCAGCTTTTTACTTGACAGTGTGCTTGGTGCAGAAGCCAAATTGATAACTGCAGAAACAGGAATTTTCCGACAGGTCAACAACCGGCTACTGACAGAACGTAACCGACTGCTAACGTATTCCTCGTCACTTTCCATCCATGTCAATCGTTTGTGTATGACGCATAAATCCCGAATTGACAAGGTAGCGCAACAATTACCCAACGCACTGAACAGTTATTTTTCACGGCAGCAACATCAATTGGAATTGGCAGAAAAAACACTGGAACTGGCTGCCCCTGAAAACATTCTGAAAAAAGGATATTCCCTGACTCTAAAAAATGGAAAAATCATCAAGTCTGCTTCATTGCTTTCGGCGGGCGACGAAATCAGTACCCGTTTTTCCGACGGTTCGACGGTCAGCATTGTCAAGAAAGTGAATGTGTAACCCTATTATCTTGCCAGTGAAAATCTCACGGCCATTCCAAAATTAGTTGTTGAAATTGGAAACGAGGTTGACGAAACCAGCGGAGTATTGACTTGTCGGTCGAAGAAAGCGCGCAGGGTTAGCGCCTTGCTGAAATTGTAATCGGCCGACAGTTTGATTGTCATCGTTTGCGTGCCGCTTACAGGTTCGTTGTAGGCTTCGTCGATTTTTCGGATAATGGATACCATCCGGTTGTATGAAATATCGCCTCGCAACGTCAAGTCATGATTGACATTCTTTCCTGCCTTCATTTTCAGAACTTCATTGAAATTGATAAATTTATATCCAATTCCCAGCACAAAATCTTCCCGAAGGGCTTCTACAATCTGGTTGGCCGACATATTTAAACTCAGGGTACGCGAGGTCTTGTATTCACCAGTACAGCTGATATTGTTTTTCAACGTTACTGTCAGGCCGACAAGCGGAGCGAATACTTCAGTAATAATTACGGATGCAATGGCATACTGAAATGCCGGAACAGGTAAATCGCTCTGCACATCGGTCACGAAACCAATGTCGCTGCGACCGGCGACCGGCATCCAAGTCTGGTACGAATCGTAAGCGCCTATTTTGTAGGTGCTCTGGTAGTTGTGGCTCAACACGACCGACTTCAGGTTGTCCTTTATCCATGGCAGGTGAGACAGGCCATCGTACGAAATTTTCCAGTTGGGCAAAAGTGACGCAATTGATGGGAAGGCCGACAGGCTCATCGTATTGGGTGAACCCACCGTATAGGCCGACAAAAATGCTGGAATAAGCACATCCGGCGAATTGACGTCAACGCCGCCATTGGCCGCATCAAACGGCTGACCGGCTAACATTGTTCCTTCAGGATAGCGCGTTCCGTCGTACATGCCGTTGATGCGCGCTGCAATTTGTGCGCGATTTTCCAGAAAACGGTTAAATGAACCGGAAAAATAACCGTTGGCGCTGTTGGATTTCTCAAAAGCCGACCGTAACGCAATGGTTGTCATGGTGAACTGACCTCCGCGCGTTTCCGGCATTCCGTTGAACATGTACTGGATGCTGGAACTTTCGATGTGATTCCAGCGTCCGTTCAGATCAATTTTCAACCCGCGAATGGGTTCAAGCTCTACGGTTGCCGAAAAATCGCGGCTGTGCGACAATACTGCAGGCGAGATCACAGTAGAATCACCAAGCAGCCAGCCACGTGCTTTTGCCTCGTGTACGTAGCTTTTGCCATCCACAAATCCGAATGCAAAATTCCACCCCGGAGCGCCGCCGTTTCCCTGTCCTGTGAAATCGCCAATTTCCGGCAAGAAACCCGGTATTTGCGTCATATTGGTCTGGTTGTACATTACCGTAGCTCGACGCACCATCATCATGCCTCTGGCTGCATACTGGGCAACCTTGTACCATGAGGCCTCCTTCGCATCTGGCCCAATGGTTATCCGTATCTTTAACGGTATTGTATCGCGATTTTGAATACGAATGCCGCTGTTGCCTGCCAGCTTGTATTTAATCGGATAAGATGTACTGTCTGAACGATAGGCTCTTACACGTATATTTTTCGTATTCAGGTTGTGCGTAACAACTACCGCCGAATCATTAGACAGCGTAATTTGCTGTTCAAATTTTTTCGGCTCGCTTTTTTTCTGCGTGTCTCGCGCATTCGGTCGCCGGTTGCTGACTGCCGTATTTCTGGTTGGATTGAATTTGGCATTCACTTCTTTCAAAAAAGGAGACTTGTTGTACAATTTCATGAAATCGAATGAACCATCAAGCTGAAAAACAACATTGTTGGCAATTTCATTTCCCAGAATGGTTTCTGCATCAATAAATGCGCCTTTATCCCAAGTATAAGTAGCTGAATATTTAGCTGTTGAATTTATCCAGTCCAATCCGGGCAACAGTGCCAGCGGCAGGGTATACGAAAGGTTAAAGCGTTGGGAATAGGACAGTGGCGTTCCCATTCCGCGAATACTTTGCCATACGGAATCTTTCCATATTTTGTATTCATCGGGATACAACTCCTTGTTAACCACCACATCCGGTTCTTCGATTCGGGCGTTAGTGGTATTGTTAAAAACCAGCTGAAGTCCTTTTGTCAACTTCCAGTTGAGGTCAAAACCGCGATTCCAGTAAAATTCTTTCCGGTAGGCAATCGGCACATTTTCAAAATTGGAACTTCCGGGATTGCTCATGTCGCGCAGCTGGATTTCATAATAAGAACGGCTGATATCGGATGTAAGACTGATACTGTTCGGTAAATAATTGATATTGAACGCTTGTATCGGTTTCATGACCGGCGATTTGCTTTTGTTTTTAGCAAATGGTTCAAATGGTTTTATTGCAGGCGAATAGGCGTATGTCAAATTCAACCGGTAATCTTTGGTTGTTTCCCAGGCGATTGTTGGATTTTGTCTTTCTGTCGAATTTTGCGAATATGAAATTGAAAAGTTTGCAGGGTCGTAAGGCATTGGATTTTTGCTGTTTGCATTGACTTTTATACCGGATAGGCTGAGACTTGTATTAACTAACTTGTCTTGTGAAAAAGCTTTGATAGAATCTTTTTCGGCCTGTGTTTGAACGCTCTTTAATGATTCCGACAACAGGATATCACCGTCCAGCGGATTGTACTTAGGACTGTTAATCTGCTTGGAATATGCGTAATAGAATGGCGCTGTCAACTTGGCAGCTTTAGGGACAAAGCGTCCCAAATCGACGGAAGCGGCAAAATTGTACATATAATAATCATCAAGCCGACGTTGTCCTACGCTTTGCTCAATGCCGCCGAAACCGGCCGTTTCGATATGTGCGCCAGCATTGATGGTGGCCAAATCCGACAGCGACACATTGAGGTTGCCCCGTGCTGCCCAGCCGCCATCTTCGTTGAAATCAGTCAGCCGGAGTTCGTTCACCCACACCTCGACCGATTTTCGTGTATTGGAATTATTGCGCACGCCTATCATCACAGTCTTCACTTCCGACAGCGATGGATTGCCGACAATCGTAATCTTGTTTCGCGGATTATCGCTGTCGTACGAATAATAGGGTGTATAAAATGTGACGTCCGAACCTGCTTTTCGCTTCTCCTCATTTCGTCTGAGTTTCAGATCGGTAAATTTTTCAAAGAGAATATCAATCATATTTTCTCTTGGCCATACCGACAGCTGGTCGATGGCGCTGTATGTGTTGTAAATACCTGC
>JAITHZ010000074.1 GCA_031279795.1 Bacteroidales bacterium | reverse complement strand
AACGAAAAAGCGAGGGAATTGCTGACCAAACTGTATCGACCGTTTTTGCTGAACAATTTTCGGGTGATTTTCATGGATATTCCTTCGGCGGAAATGACAAAATATGCAGCAAATGCAATGCTTGCCACCCGTATCAGCTTTATGAACGACATTGCCAACCTGTGCGAAATCGTTGGCGCCAATGTCAATATGGTTAGAAAGGGTATTGGCAGCGATTCGCGTATTGGAACAAAATTCCTCTACCCTGGTTGTGGCTATGGTGGGTCGTGTTTCCCGAAAGATGTTAAGGCATTGATTAAAACAGCGCAAGATAGTGGCTACGAAATGCAGGTGCTGAAAGCGGTAGAATCGGTAAATGAAAAGCAAAAAGAATTGTTGTTCAATAAGTTACTGAACTATTATTCCAAGGATGTAAATGGAAAAACGATCGCTGTTTGGGGGCTTGCGTTCAAGCCCGAAACCGACGACATCCGCGAAGCGCCATCCATCGTATTGCTCCGCCGGTTGATTGAAGCCGGCTGTACGGTGCGCGTCTTCGACCCTGTGGCCATGCACGAAACACGGGAACGGCTGGCAGAAACACCGCTGTTACCACATATTTATTTTTCCCGCGACCTGTACGAGGCCACACTGAACGCCGACGCACTGTTCGTCGTAACGGAATGGAAAGAGTTTCGTTTACCAAGCTGGGAAGTCATTCGCAAGTCGATGAACATGCCGGTTGTATTCGACGGACGAAATATCTACGATAACGAAGACCTGAAAAGCGCCGGTATAGAATATTTTTGTATCGGGAAAAACTGAGCGTAGAGACTCAAGTAAATACTAAATGTTTATATGAAGACTATAATAAAAAGTGTTTTTGCAGGATTTTGTTTGCCTGTATTTTTCCTGAATTCGTGCATTGGAGATGCTAACCAGACGTATTTTAGCGTGCAATCGCCAGACAGTACCCTGAATGTCAATGTTTATGTCGGAAGAACGATTAAATACACCCTTAGCCACAAGGGAGATGCGCTGTTGAATAAATCTCCTGTTTCGCTGTCGCTATCCGACGGTTCGTCGTTTGGTATTGATGCAGTGTTGGAAAATTTTTCTACAAAATCGGTAAATCAACTGATTGATGCAGTTGTTTATAAGCGTTCAAAAATTGTCGATAATTATAATGAACTGACGCTGAGTTTTAAAGATGGGTTCGACATAATTTTTCGCGCATATAACGACGGTATTGCCTACCGGTTCGTTTCTAAACGGGAGCAACCGTTTACTGTAAAAAGCGAACAGGCAGTTTTTCATTTTCCATCCGGCGAATGGACTTCGTTTGTGCCGTATGTGTTAGACCCGAAATTTTCGCTGGAAGAACAGTTTCACAATTCGTTTGAAAATACTTACCGACATATTCGTCTTTCGGAGTGGGACAGACGGCGATTGGCGTTTTTACCGTTGCTTGTGGAAGCGCCAGGAGGGAAAAAAGTGTGCATTACAGAGGCTGATTTAGGCAATTACCCCGGCATGTACTTGTGCAATGGCAGCACTTTCGGCGCATTACGGGGCGTTTTTGCTCCCTGTCCGAAAGAAACGAAACAAGGCGGATACAACAACCTGCAAAGTCTGGTTGTGTCGACAGAATCCTTTTTGGCCAAAGCCGAAGGAAATACACATTTTCCATGGCGGGTAATCATTGTTGCCGAAAAAGACAGCGAACTGGCCGACAGCGACATGGTTTACCGTCTGTCTGAGCCTTGTCGTCTGGCCGACGTATCCTGGATTAAATCAGGCAAAGTGGCTTGGGACTGGTGGAATGACTGGAATCTGAAAGGCGTTGATTTTGTTTCTGGCATAAACAATGATACCTATAAATATTACATTGACTTTGCGTCGAACAACGGGATCGAATATGTCATTCTGGATGAAGGCTGGGCGGTCAAACATCTTGCGGACTTGTTTCAGGTTGTGCCTGAAATCAATCTGGAAGAGTTGGTCGCTTATGCCACTGAACGGCATGTCGGGCTTATCCTTTGGGCTGGTTATTATGCGTTTAACCGCGACATTGAGAACATTTGCAAACATTATTCCGAAATGGGAATAAAAGGCTTCAAGGTCGATTTCATGGAACGCGACGACTACCTGATGACAACTTTCCTGTATCAGGCGGCAGAAATAGCGGCGAAATATCACTTGTTGCTTGACTATCACGGAGTATTTAAACCGGCAGGCCTGAACCGTACTTTTCCGAATGTGGTTAATTTTGAAGGAGTGCATGGACTGGAACAAATGAAATGGGCGGTCGACGCAGATCAGGTTACATACGATGTAACGATTCCATTTGTCCGTATGGTTGCCGGACCGATGGATTATACGCCAGGCGCAATGCGCAATGCAACAAAAGACAACTATCGCGCAGTGAACAGCGAACCGATGAGTCAGGGCACACGCTGCCGTCAGCTTGCTGAATACATTGTCTTCGAATCGCCGCTGAACATGCTGTGCGACAGTCCGTCGAACTACATGCGCGAAAAAGAATGCACCGATTTTATCGCCGCCGTACCGACCGTTTGGGACAATACCATTGCATTGGACGGAAAAATTGCGGAATACGTCGTCATCGCCCGTCAGAAAGGCAACGAATGGTATGTTGGAGGTATGATCGACTGGTCAGCCCGAACATTATACATCGACTTGTCGTTTTTGGGCGATGGCAGTTTCCGTGCAGAACTGTTCAAGGACGGAATCAACGCCAACCGTAATGCCAGCGACTATACAAAAGAGATTATCAACATTCCCGATAACCGGAAAATGAAAATAGAGATGGCTGCGGGCGGCGGTTTTGCAATGAAAATAATGGCAAATT
>JAITHZ010000116.1 GCA_031279795.1 Bacteroidales bacterium | reverse complement strand
GCTTGATAAATACCGAAACCATTTCCAGTTTGTTTTGGTGGATGAATACCAGGATACGAACTTTGCCCAGCATTTGATAATAAAACAGTTAGTGAGTGGTCATGGGCGAATTTCGGTTGTAGGCGACGACGCCCAAAGCATTTATTCTTTTCGAGGCGCAAACATTGATAATATTCTGAAATTTCAGTCGGAATTCCCTGGCTGCCGGATTTTCAAACTGACGCAAAACTACCGTTCTACACAAAACATCGTAAATGCCGCCAACAGTCTGATCGAAAAAAACGTGAAACAAATACGTAAACAAGTTTTTTCAACCAACGACGCAGGAGAAAAAGTGGAAATCATCAGCGCTTTTTCCGACACGGAAGAAAGCAACATTGTGGCGAACAAAATTCATGACATGCATTTTTCCCGACAGCAGTATTTCCGCAGCTTCGCCATCCTTTACCGGACCAACGCCCAGTCGCGCTCGTTTGAAGAAGCGTTGCGAAAACGAAACATTCCCTACCGCATCTACGGAGGCCTGTCGTTTTATCAACGAAAAGAAATCAAAGACATCGTTGCCTATTTGCGCCTGATTATCAACAATGCCGATGAAACGGCATTCAACCGCATCATCAATTATCCGCCGCGTGGCATCGGAAATACCACCCTTGCAAAAATAACCGAAGTTGCCAATCGCTTCAGCATAACTTACTGGGAAGCTGCATTTAACTCGCAACGTTACAGCATTGATATTCCGACCAGAACTCTCAACAGTTTGATGAAATTCAAGGAAATGATGGACAGTTTCATCGCCCGTCGCGACAGCATGCCAGCCTACGAACTGGTCGATGAACTGGTGCGCGTCGCCGGAATTGTCCAGGATATTTATGTTGATAAAACACCCGAAAACCTGAGCCGTCAGGAAAATTTGCAAGAATTGATGACCGGTATTCACGAATTTTGCATCACCCGCACAGAGGAAGGCGGAAGTCCAACCGTCGCGGCGTTTCTGTCGGAAGTCTCCCTGCTTACCGACCAGGATGACGACAAAGATGAAAATGCCGACAAAGTGTCCTTAATGACCATTCATGCAGCTAAAGGCCTGGAATTTAAAAATGTTTTTATCGTTGGTATGGAAGAAGGCCTCTTCCCGTCTTTCTTTGCAGAAAGCAGTCGCGACATCGAAGAAGAACGCCGCTTGTTTTACGTCGCCATAACCCGCGCCGAAGAAAACTGCTTTATCTCCTACGCCAAAAGCCGTTTCCGCAACGGCACGCTTGACTTGACCAATCCCAGCCGATTTTTGCTGGACATTGATACAAAATTCCTGAAAACCTCCGGCGCTGATATTTTCAATGGCCGCCAAAGCCTGTCCGAACAGTTGATGAGAAAACGCGAACTTCAGCAAACCTCATGGAGCAGCCCTTCCATCAATCGTCCGCAGCAGCCGGAACGTTCGCCGTACCCCGGAAAAACCGCTTCAACAGTCGAAAATACGAAGACCGAAAACGATTCCCAAACATCGCATCGAACAACAGCAAACCCGTCGGTCGACAATGAAAGCCTTAAAGTTGGCGACACCGTGCAGCACGAACGTTTTGGAATTGGGAAAGTGAAAGAAATTTCCGGCACGCGCGACAATATAAAAGCTCTTGTCGATTTCCAACATGTTGGCGAAAAAAATTTACTGCTGAAATTTGCTCGACTGAAATTGATACACAGCTGATTAATTTATTTTTTTCGAAAAGGAAACCCTGTATGTATTTGCATTATGATTATCTTCCGTTATGATAAAACATTCGAAGGTTTGCTCACCGTCGTATTTGATGCGTATTTTAGAAACGTTTTTCCCGAAAGACTGCTGAACGAACGAGAAGTAGCGCCACTGTTTGCCGAAGATAATCATAAGGCAATTACCGACGAAACGAAAGCTGCCCGTGTTTGGAAGGGATTGCAACACAAACTGTCGCGTGGTTCATGTAACATGATTACACACGTGTGGCTTTCGGAACAGCCTCATTGCGACGAACTTATTTTCAGGTTTATCCGAAAGATTTTTGATAATAACCAATTGATGGATACCGATTTTCGGGATGTTGATGTGTTGGAAATGCGGCAAGTAGCCAGAAAGGTTGCCGTTGAAGCAGAGCGTGTTCGTCAGTTTGTGCGATTTCAAAAAACAGTTGATGGCATTTTTTTTGCGCCAATTGCCCCATTGTACAACGCATTACCCCTGTCGATCAATTATTTTACCCACCGCTTTGCCGACCAGATGTGGATTGTTTACGATACAACACGAAATTACGGTTTCTATTACGACTTGAAGTCGGCAACCGAAATTACGCTTGACACTGATATCCATTTCCCAAACGGAAAATTGGACGATACACTTACCGATGACAGCGAAAAATTTTACCAGCAACTTTGGAAAACCTACTTCAACTCCATAACGATTAAAGAACGTATCAATCTCAAACTGCATCGCCAAAATTTACCAATACGTTTTTGGAAATATCTGACAGAAAAAAATTGAGAAAATAAAACATCTCTCAATTCCTAATTCACAACAGAACCTGCCCCCCCTGACCCTCCCCAAAGGGGAGGGGGTTCCTAATTCTTAATTCTTAATTCCTAATTCCTAATTCTTAATTCTTAATTCTTAATTCATTCTACCAGCTTCCGCCTGCTCCGCCGCCGCCAAAACTGCCGCCGCCACCGCCTCTGAATCCACCGCCGCCACTACTGAATCCGCCACCGCCGCCAGTTGGAAAAAACATCGGACGGCTGATTGTACGGCTTCCGCCGTTGCGATTGATATTCTGTCCGCTGTTATCGCCCATTGACAGCACGATAATAATAATTAGGATAATCATAATAATCAGCCACACAGGAATATCGCCATCTTCATCAGGGGCGGCCTGATATTCGCCAGACAAATATCCAATCATCCGGTTGATGCCAGCATCTACACCTTTGTAATACAGCTCTTGCCGGAAAGATGGAATAATGGTCTCGTCAATAATCCGGTTTATGATAGCATCGGGTAAAGCGCCTTCTAATCCGTATCCTGTAGCGATAAATATTTCGCCTTTTTCGATTCCGTTTTGGGGTTTAATGAGCATCACAGCGCCATTGTTTTTGCCTTTTTGCCCAATGCCCCATTTTTCTCCCAAATCGAATGCAAACTGTGCCTTGTCGTATCCGTTGAACGACTCGACAACCACAACGTAGATCTGGGTGGACGTGCTATCGTTGTAGGCACGCAGTTTTGCTTCAAGCAGTGCATTTTCCTGTGCGGAAAACAATCCTGCAAAATCGTTCACCAAACGTGGTGGCGACATTGGATCGGGAATAGTCTGCGCCTGAGCAAGGGCAAACACAAGGCAGCAAATCATGTAGACAAAATAACGTTGCATGGTAAACAATTAACTGAATGTCAATTCGTCCGGCAATTCGTTTATATCGTTTGCCTGACAGGGGAAATATTGTTTCAACAGGAGGCCTACTTGCTCAATACCTTTGCAGAGACCTTCTGTCAATTTTCTGTTACGAAAATAGTTTCGCATCAAATCAAGCGTTTCGTTCCAAAAATCATCTGGAACGATGGCATTGATTCCTGTATCACCAATGATTGCCACCTTTTTATCGCGAAGGGAAACAAAAATCAGCGCACCGTTTCGAGCAGCGGTTTTGTCTAATCCAAGCTGGAAAAACATTTCCACAGCGCCATCCAGCGCATGTTGGCGGCAATACCTCGAAATATGCACATGGATTTCGCCCGATGTTGTTCGTTCTGCTTCGCGAATAGCCGCAACAACCAGATTTTGATCTTTTTTCGATAACATTTAAAACTCAACTTTCGGAGCGGTTTCTGCTCCGGGTTGTGCTTCGAAATAGGCTTTTGATTCAAAACCAAACCACCCGGCATATATCACGCGCGGAAACTGGCGGATATAGGTATTGTAGTCCTTTACAGCCTCGTTGAACTTGTTGCGTGCAACGGCAATTCGGTTTTCTGTTCCTTCCAGCTGTGCCTGCAAGTCTCGGAATCCCTGGTCGGCTTTCAGTGCAGGATAGTTTTCGGAAATGGCCAGCAAGCGTCCCAAAGCCGAACCGATTTCGCCTTGCGCTTCCTGATATTTCCTGAGTTTTTCTTCTGTCAAATCATCGGCCGAGAGCGTGATTTGTGTTGCTTTGCTGCGGGCGGCAGTGACTGCTTCCAGTGTTTGCGCTTCATGTGTGGCATAGCCTTTTACTGTATTTACCAGATTTGGAATCAAATCTGCCCTGCGCTGATACATGGTTTGCACTTCTCCCCACTGGGAGGATACGGCTTCCTGCTTGGATACCATTGAATTGTAGGAACAGCTGGAAAATAATATGACGCTCAGCGCCGCAATCTGAATAATTTTTAACTGATTATACATGGTTATGTGTTGTTATGTGTTTTATTATTCTTTTCGGTTATACGTAGTCCTGTGATGTAACGGGATTTATAATAGCCGTCATCTAATTTGCTGATAGTTACCCCGCGCTTGCAGGCATGAATAAAGGACACGTTTTTCCCATCGCTGGAAACGA
>JAITHZ010000114.1 GCA_031279795.1 Bacteroidales bacterium | reverse complement strand
GGAAAGGACATTATTTTTAATAAACGCGGGGTCGGATATTTTGTCGCTGATAATGCACGACAAAAAATAATTGATTATCAAAAAAAACAGTTTCTCGAACAGGATTTGCCCATCGTTTTCAAAAATATGGATTTGCTGGGAATGACGCCTGCCGATTTGGAAAAAGAATATAATTATTTTAAAAACAGAAAAAAATGAAAACAAGTAACAAACTTTTATTGGGATTAGCTGCCGTGATCGTGATCGGCATTACGTTGCTGATTTTTGCGGGACTTCCGCATATTGTTGCACGACATCTTGCTGGTGTTATTCATGGAAATGGAAATTTAGTTAACTCCGAAATTGATATTTCCGATTTTGAGGACATCGAATTGAACATTTCGGCTATTGTTTTTTACCGGCAAAACAGCGATTCGTCGGCATCGCTCCGTGTACATACTGATGAAAATATCATGAATGCTCTGGAAATAAAAACAATAGAGGGTAGATTATGTATTGACGTCAAAGGTGATTCTGCCATAAGTCCAAGTGAATTAACTATTTACGTAAATTCTCGCAGTTTGAAAGGCGCTGTTGTTTCCGGTTCGGGAAAGATACACTTGAACGGAAACGTAAATGTACCTGCTGTTAGCATAACAATCAGAGGATCTGGCAGTTTCCTGACTGAAAATCTATTTTGTGAGCAGATAAGCGCTTCCATTCTGGGGTCTGGATACGTGGAACTGAAAGGCGCAAGCAACAGCGCATCCTTTGCAATAACCGGTTCGGGTAATCTCAATGCATCGGATTACCTTGTCCAACATGCAACCTGCGCCATCACCGGTTCGGGTAATATTCGCGCAAATGCCGTCGAAACGATAGACGCCAGCATCACCGGTTCGGGTAATATCACCTATTTCGGTAATCCGCACTCGGTTCATTCCTCCGTTAAAGGAAGCGGAAATATCCAACATGCAGGCGCCTGAAATATTTTGAACGTGGATGATACAGATACGAATTTATTTGTGTTGTCCACGTTTCTGAATATTCTATCAATGTTTATTATTATATGTTTATATTTCTCTATATAATCCGTTTCTAACAAAGAGACGGATTATTGATATTAATTCGTTAAAAAATAAATAACTATGAGATTCTGTCCAGTACAGTTTTAATAAGCTGTTCCATGCTTCCGCCATAACGGACGGTTGCATTTCCGGCAAGACGGTTGGCGATGATGGTACAAACAGTCACAGCCTTGTGTCCCAGCAATTTTGCAAGTCCGGCAACAGCCGAACTTTCCATTTCATAATTGGTAATTTTTTTTCCGTCGTATTCGAAAGTTGAAATTTTTTTGTTAATATCCGGATCGTTCAGCGGCAACCGCAACACCCTCCCTTGAGGGCCGTAAAAACCATTAGCCGAAAGAGTTATACCTTTTGTTATATCGTTTCGACCGATTCTGGCAACTAATTCCGCATCGGCCTCCACCACATAAGGAGCTGCATGCGAGGGATGATAGTCAAGCTGAGAAACGAAACTCCGTTCAAGATCCAGATCGCAAATCTCGTTGCGGCGGGCATAGAAATTCAGCACACCGTCCAAACCGATTGATTTTTCGGCAATTACGAATGATCCCACTGGCACAAAGGGTTGCAATCCACCCGATGTTCCGATGCGCACGATAGTCAGCGAGGTTGTTTGCGTTTTCAGGTCGCGTGTTTTCAGGTCAATGTTTGCGAGGGCGTCAAGCTCATTCAGCACAATATCAATATTATCCGTGCCAATTCCAGTTGAGACGACAGAAATACGTCTGTTTCCATACCAGCCAGTAATGGTTTTAAACTCCCTGTTTTCGACGGCGCACTCTTGGCGATCAAAAAAAGACGCCACCTGAGCAACCCTGCTCGGATCGCCAACCAGAATCACCGTTTCAGCCAGTTGTTCAGGCTTCAGGTGAAGGTGAAAAATGCTGCCGTCGTCGTTGAGAATCAGTTCTGATTCCTGAATATACATAGTAATTCAATTTAGTTTAGTTTAGTTTAGTTTAACTTAGTTTAACTTAATCACATACAAAATTCCCTATGAATTAACTTGACATTTACAGCAAATTTCTGCGTTAAATGTTCCGTCAGTTTTTGCGCACAGTAAACCGAGCGATGCTGCCCTCCAGTACAACCAAAAGCAAACATCAAGCGGGTGAAATCGCGTTCGATATAACGCTTTACGGCAGTATCGGCCAACGCATAAGCAGCATCAAGGAACGGAAAAACTTCTCCGTTTTTCTCCAAAAAGCATACCACCTCTTTGTCTAAACCTGTAAGATGGCGGTATTCGGCATATCGTCCGGGATTGTGTATTGAACGACAATCGAATACAAAACCACCGCCGTTGCCCGAATCATCTTCTGGAATTCCTTTTTTATACGAAAAACTGTAAACAGTAACAAGCAAGTTTGATGTTACGTTACATGAATCATCTTGCTGTTTATGAATAAATTGTGTAATTATTTTTGACAAATGAGGATATTCCGGCATGTTCAGCAACAGTTCATTTGCGTTTTTCAGCGCCAGAGGAATGCTTTGCAGAAAATGTGCTTTTTTCTCGAAACAGCCGCGAAAACCATACGCACCCAAGACTTGCAACGTTCGAAACAGCGCATAATGACGCAATGTTTTCCGGAAATTGTCGGCATCGGCCTGGCAAAATTTTTGCAATTCGTCCAAGTAGACTGTAATCAATTCCTCACGTTCAGCGAGAGAAAAATCGGCCTTTGCCTGCCATACAAACGACGCAAGGTCGTAATAAACCGGTCCCCGCTGTCCTCCCTGAAAATCAATAAAAAAAACTTTACCGTTTTTTATCAGCACATTACGCGACTGAAAATCACGGTACATAAACGTGTTTGTATTTTCGGAAAACAATTCGCCCGACAACAGTTCATGGGTTAAACGGTCAAAATCGTCCTCCAGCGCCGGTTCGGAAAAGTCAATTCCCGATGGTTTTAAAAAGCAGTATTTGAAATAGTTAAGATCCCAGGCGACCGTTCGCGTGTTGAAAGTTGCAACTGGATACGATTGCGAAAAATCCCAGCCGTCAGCGCCTTCAAACTGAAAATGCGGCAAATAGCGAATTGCCTGAAACAGTTCGTTTTTTTCAGGAAAATCAACCAATGCCTGTCGGTTTCTCCGGCAAATACAGTCGAACAGCGAAATATTGCCCAAGTCCTCCTGCAAATAGCACAAGCCATTGTCCGACACAGCATACACCAAAGGGACGGGCAACTTTTTTTCTCTGAAATGGCGAGCCAGCTCAATAAAGGCTTTGTTTTCGGCAATTGATTCACCATACACGCCAATACAGTCACGCGCCTTTCCGCGTATACGGAAATAGCTCCGATTTGAGCCAGAACCTGTAATTTGTTCTATTTCAATTGCATCAATGCCTGTATGTATAAAATATAACTGTTGTAACAAATTTTTTGCATCAATCATGGCAGCATAATTTCGAAAAAACAAAAGTAGAAATTAAAAAAAGAAAAACGGCATCCACATTGTTAATTATAATTAAGAATTAGGAATTCTTAATTCCTAATTCCTAATTCCTAATTCCTCCCTGCAAAGTTGTCCAAAATTTTCATTTTCCAGCGGAAAGTTCTAACTTTGCACGACGAATTTGTTGTTTTATTTAATATCTATATAATAATGAGCATTGTATTAAGCGGAATCCGTTCTACCGGAAATTTGCATTTAGGAAATTATTTTGGTGCGTTGAGAAATTTTGTAAAAACACAGGATGAGCATACTTGTTATTTTTTCATTGCCGATTTTCATTCATTGACAACACATCCCAACCCTAAATTGTTGCATGATAATGTAAAGAATGTCTTGATTGAATATTTGGCAGCAGGTATTGATCCTCAAAAATCAACCATTTATGTCCAGAGCGATGTGCCGGAAGTGTGCGAACTGTATTTGTTGCTGAACATGCATGCATATCTGGGCGAACTGTCTAAAACCGTATCATTCAAGGAAAAAGCGCGAAAGCAGCCACAAAACGTGAACGCAGGTTTGCTGACATACCCGACGCTGATGGCCGCTGATATTCTGATACATAACTCCGATTATGTGCCTGTAGGGAAAGATCAGGAACAACATCTGGAACTTACGCGAAAATACGCACGACGGTTCAACAATCTGTATGGCGTGGAATATTTCAACGAACCCGACGCCTTCAATTTTGGCATGGAACTTATAAAAATTCCCGGCTTGGATGGAAGCGGAAAAATGGGCAAATCGGAAGGCAATTGCATTTATTTGTATGACGATTCCAAAACAATCGAAAAAAAAGTAAAAAAAGCGCTTACGGATGCGGGGCCAACTGAAGCCAATCAGCCGAAACCCGAATGTATCGAAAACCTGTTCACCATACTGCGGGTAGTTTCTTTGCCAGAAGTAGTTGAATACTTTGAAAATAAATGGAATATAGCCGAAATTCGTTACGGCGACCTGAAAAAGCAGTTAGCCGAAGACATAATCAAGGTGACATCGCCCATTCGTGAACGCATCCTCGACCTCCAAAACGACGAGTCTTACCTGCGTAACGTTGCGCGCGAAGGGGCGGAAAAAGCGAGAGAAAGCGCCAGAAAGACCATTCGTGAAGTGAGGGAAATTATGGGAATTAAACCATTTTAACAATTGAAGATATTGATTAATACATAGACTTTATAAATTAACATATATTCTGATATTTTTTACTTGAAAACTGTAACAATTTATTTACTTTTTAATTCCAAATCGCAGGAATTTTAATAAATAATCACTTAAAACAGGCAAAATTACACAAAAAGAAAAAAGCAAATCCAGATGAAGAAACTGTTATTTTTTTTACTTTTACTTAATATATTAAAACTAAACTCTCAAGCATATTCTCCAGCACTGTTGCGCAATTGCAACGACAAAGAACAGATGGCACAATGGGTTGACAGCATTTTCAGCCAATTGACGGTGGAGGAAAAAATCGGTCAGTGTTTTGTCCTCACGTTTGAGCCGCAAAATTCCGCTACGAATATCAATAAAGTTAAACGAATGATTTCCAAGCTGAAAATCGGCGGTTTACTGTTTTCAAAAGGCGATATTAAGGAGCAGGCAACATTTACCAATCTGGCGCAAACAGCGTCGAAAGTTCCGCTTTTTATCACGCTGGATGGCGAATGGGGGCTGGCCATGCGACTGGAAGGCGCCACACGTTTTCCCAAAAACATGATGCTTGGCGCCATCGCCGATGAACAATTGCTGTTCGACTATGGACGCGAAGTAGCGCGCCAGTGTCGGGAAATGGGCATTCAGATGAATTTTGCTCCAGTTTTGGATGTGAACAGCAATCCCGATAATCCCGTAATTGGCACACGCTCCTTTGGCGACAGTCCACAACGGGTTGCTGCACTGGGCATTGCATACGCTCGTGGTCTGGAAAGTTTGGGAGTTGTTGCTGTCGGGAAACATTTTCCGGGTCACGGCAACACCCAGGAAGATTCGCACAATATGCTGGCCGTTGTCTCCGGTTCTCGCTCGAAATTAGACAGTGTTGAACTGCTGCCGTTCCGCAAGTATGCCGAAGCCGGACTGTCGGGAATCATGGTGGGACATTTGTCGGCACTGGGCTTGGACAGCACGCCCGACATACCCGCGTCGCTCTCCGCAAAAACCATTACGGGGGTGTTGAAAAACGACCTTGCCTTTTCGGGACTGGTTGTCACCGACGGACTTGCCATGCGGGGCGTGGGAAGCGGCAATGTCTGCGTACGTGCTTTACTGGCCGGAAACGACATTCTGCTGAATCCTGTCAATCCGGAATCTGAATTTGAAGACATAAAAAAAGCTGTGGAAAATGGAGACATTCCACTCGCCTTAATTGATGAAAAATGTCGTAAAATACTACAATACAAATATATAACCGGACTGAAGACATACCGCGATATTCAATTGCCGGACTTGAAATCCCGATTGAATACGCCTGAAGCAGAACTAATCAACCGGCGGCTAAATGAACACGCGATAACGCTGTTAAAAAACGACAAGCAGTTGCTGCCACTGACAGGACTGGACAAAAAGAAAATTGCATTTGTTTCGGCAGGAGAAGCTATGCTGACTGATTTTCAGAAAAGTTTGCTCAATTACGTACAAACAGCTTCGTTCAACATTTCGGCGAATTCGCCTATTTCGGCTGTTTTACCCAAACTTTCAACATACGATGTGGTGATCATTGGTATTCACAACGCAAAACAGCCATATACCAGCCTCGTCAGCGAACTGCTGAAACGACGGAAAAAAGTGGGGTTGG
>JAITHZ010000047.1 GCA_031279795.1 Bacteroidales bacterium | reverse complement strand
TTAGAGTTCGGAGGCGAGAAAGCGCACGTTCCTTGTTTTTTGGCTGGTCGCGCGTTTCGGTACATTCTATCAGGATTTCTTCCGCTGTGCCAGAGAGGGGATTTTTCCAGACATAACGCAGTCGCACGCCCGATTCAACCTTGTTTACATTTTGTCCGCCGGCGCCTCCTGACCGGAATGTATCCCATTTAATTTCACCCTCCTTGATTTCTACGTCAAATTCGTCGGCTTCGGGCAGCACAGCAACGGTAGCAGCCGATGTATGTACGCGCCCCTGCGTTTCCGTTTGCGGCACTCGCTGTACCCGATGCACGCCCGATTCGTATTTCATTGTTCCATAGACATTCTCACCCGAAACGGTGAAGATGATTTCTTTGAATCCGCCCAATGAACCTTCGTTAAAACTTTCTACTGTAATTTTCCATCCTTTTGTTTCACAGAATTTTGTGTACATACGGTAAAGATCGCCGGCAAATATTGCCGCTTCGTCACCGCCAGCTCCTCCACGAATTTCGACGATAGCGTTTTTGCTGTCTTCAGGATCAGCAGGAATCAGTAACAGTTTAATATTTTCTTCTTTTTCAGGAAGTTTAGCCAAACAGCTATCCAATTCCTCTTTAGCCATTTCACGGATTTCGGAATCCTCTTCCGAATCCAGCAACGTCCGCGCTTCGGCGATATGATCCAGCAACATCTTGTATTCGGCTCGAACGGCAAGCAATCTTTCCAAATCGCGATACTCCTTGTTGAGCCTGATATAGCGTTTCATGTCTGCAATTACGGCAGGGTCGGTTATCAACGTGCTGATTTCTTCAAATCGGCTAACTAACATTTCCAGTTTTTGCAACAGCGAATTTTCCGACATATTTCAGTTAATTTGTTATTCGTTTTTTTTATGGCGCAAAAGTACACATATTTTAGTTGAATTAAAAATTACGAATTGCACGATGCAAAAAAAAGATTGAGGTGAAAAAATGGCATTCTTAATTCTTAATTCTTAATTCCTAATTCTTAATTCTTAATTCTTAATTCTTAATTCTTAATTCTTAATTCTTAATTCTTAATTCTTACTTTTCCTGTTAATAAACAATAAAATCGTTGAATAATTCAATTTTAAGCGCATTTTAATTGGATTTTAATTGGATTTTAATTGTTTTTTAATCAAATTTTAATCACACGCCTTTACCTTTGCAGCTCAATTTATAATTCAAAAAAGGAAATAGCCATGAACATCATGAACATACGGATTTTATTTATTTATTTTTTGTTAACTCCGATATTGTTTTGCTGTACGGAAAAAGCAGCAGATTACACGCAATCAGTCAATCTTTTTATAGGCACCGGCGGACACGGGCACACATATCCGGGAGCGACACTTCCTCACGGAATGGTGCAGCTGAGTCCCGACACACGCACGGTCGGGTGGGATGCATGTGCCGGTTATCACTACGACGACGCCAGTCTGATCGGATTCAGTCACACCCATTTGAGTGGAACAGGAATCGGAGATTTGGGCGACGTTCTTTTTTTGCCCTACACGAATGAACCACAACAGGTCGGGCCTAATGGTGAAGATAAAATACCAAGCTACGGTTCAGTTTTTTCGCATGAGAAGGAAAAAGCAACTCCCGGTTATTACAGCGTACACCTCGACAGTTATGATATTGAGGCCGAATTGACAGCTACGGTTCATGCAGGTTTTCACCGTTATACCTTTCCCGAATCCGACAAGCCAGGACTTTTCATTGATTTAACTCGTACGGTTCATGACCGGCAACCGGCACAGTCCGAGATAGTTGTTGTGAACAAATCCGAAATTAGAGGAATGAAGCAGGTACATGGCTGGGCGCCAAACCGTTTTGTTTATTTCCATGCAAGCTTTTCGGAGCCGTTCACCGTTGTAACGAACGACAATGCCAAGATATACCTCACATTCAGTCCCACGAACAAAGGTAAACAGATTCTTGCAAAAGTAGGAATTTCCTTTGTTGACGAAGCAGGCGCGCGCAATAATCTGTTAACAGAAATTCCCGACTGGAACTTCGATAAGGTGAAAAAAGCCGCACAAAAACAGTGGAATGACGAATTATCCAAAATAAGAATTTCGACCCAAAACGACAAAGACCGCACCATCTTTTATACCGCCCTTTACCATACCGCGCTGGAGCCGATAATCAGTTCGGATGTGGACGGAAGATACCGCACGATGGAGAATCAATTAGCGGAAGATAAAAACTATGTTAATTATTCTGTTTTTTCTCTTTGGGATACTTTTCGGGCATTGCATCCGCTGAACACCATTATTTCCCCCGAAAAAAATCAGGACATGATTCGTTCGCTGATTCGCAAATTCGACGAAGGCGGTTTGTTGCCCATGTGGGAACTGATATCCAATTATACCGGTTGCATGATTGGCTATCACGCTGTTTCTGTAATTGTGGATTCCTATGTGAAAGGCCAGCAGAATTTCGACATTCCGAAAGCTTATCTTGCCTGTAAAAAATCGGCTTCTTATGATACGCTCAACGTTTCGCCGACCATCGACAGAGACATTTTGCACAAAAATTTGATGCCGGTGGGTAAGCATTACAAAAATACCATCGGGTACATTCCCGCCGAAGTTGAAAAACAATCGGTTGCCCGCGGACTGGAATATGCCTACAACGACTGGCTGATTGCCCGTTTTGCCCAGTTGCTTGGCAATGACGACGATTACCGGACATTTACGCAACTGAGCCAGAATTACCGGAACTATTACGACGCTTCTACTGGCTTTATGCGCGGGAAGATGCGCGACGGTTCGTGGCGGACGCCTTTTGACCCGCGTCATTCCGACCACAACAACGACGACTATTGCGAAGGAAACGCCTGGCAATGGTTGTGGTTTGCTCCACACGACGTCGACGGACTGGTGGCCTTGATGGGCGGCAGGGAACGCTTTATAGCCAAGCTGGATTCACTTTTCAGCATTTCTTCCGATTTGCAGGGCGAAAACGTTTCTGCCGATATTACCGGTATGATTGGTCAATATGCGCACGGAAATGAACCCAGTCACCAGACCATTCATTTATATAATGTGGTTGGGCAGGCTTGGAAAACGCAGGAACTGGTGGACAGCGTGCTGCAGA
>JAITHZ010000024.1 GCA_031279795.1 Bacteroidales bacterium | reverse complement strand
TTAATTCCTAATTATGCGAATCAAGAGTTGAAAACGCCGTCAGGCGTTGCCTGATATTGTTCTTTGATATGCAAATTGAGAATTTGGAATTTGGAAGCCCTTATTCTTTCGAGCTCCCTAAGTAAGTAGCTAAAAATGAATATTAACTTCTCCCTTATTCCCGTTGTTCGGACGAGACACAGCCTCGTCCGGTTTATCTTGGCAGGCTGTGCCTGCCAACAAAGATGCAAATGCAGGCACAGCCTGCGCGAATAGAGCGGACAAGGTAGAACCTTGTCCAAACAACGGAAATAAGGGATGGGCATGGGATGTCTCAGGCTACTAAGGGAACTGTCTTAATTCTTAATTCCTAATTCCTAATTCCTAATTAATTAAAATTGTGTTTGTATGAAAAAAATTTTACTGACAGGAATTGTATGGTTGAGCGGTTTTATTTCCGCAACGGCAAACGACAACCTTCCTGCACGCCAGATGGAATACCTGAATCGTGGCCTTGTTGCCGTAAAAATCAGCAATGGCGTATTCCTAAGCTGGCGTTTGACGGGGACGGATGCTCCCCAGACTTACTTTAAAATATACAGAAACGGAGAACTGATTAAAACCGGAACAAGCACGGATGCAACTAATTATACCGATGCTCAGGGAAGCGCCTCCGGTAAATATAAAATAGAAGCGTATGCTGGGGAGCAACTGATTGATGCTACGCCGGAAGTTTTGCCTTGGCCGACGCAGTACAAAGCGATTCAGTTAAACCGCCCGCCTGCTGGAAAAACTCCGCCGAATGTGGAACATGACGGCACTTCGAGCGGGACCGCCGTAAACTATCCCGACGGACAGGATTATACCTATACGCCGAATGATTGCGGCGTAGGCGATTTAGACGGCGATGGCGAATACGAAATTGTTGTCAAATGGGATCCAAGCAATTCAAAGGACAATTCGCAAACCGGCATTACCGGAAAT
This sequence comes from Bacteroidales bacterium, assembly GCA_031279795.1. Taxonomy (GTDB): domain Bacteria; phylum Bacteroidota; class Bacteroidia; order Bacteroidales; family WRGA01; genus WRGA01. The sequence goes on along the minus strand of JAITHZ010000024.1, from coordinate 10,176 downwards.
GTGTATCTGGATGCTTATAAATTGGACGGCACACAACTCTGGCGCATCGATCTGGGACGAAATATCCGCGCCGGCGCACATTATACCCAGTTTCTGGTATATGACTTTGACGGCGACGGCATAGCCGAACTGGTTTGTCGAACGGCTCCCGGAACGATTGACGGCGAAGGAAAAGAGGTGATTATCGGCAATGACAATCCTCAGACCGACAACCGCAACCTGAATCTTGCCACATCGGGCAATAACAGAACAGGCTTTGTCCTGAAAGGCTCGGAATACCTGACATTATTCGATGGAAAAACAGGAAAAGAATTACATTCCGTTCCTTTTAGTCCTGCTCGCGGAGCGGTGAGCAGCTGGGGAGACAGTTATGGCAATCGCGTAGACCGTTTTCTTGCCTGCGTCGCCTATCTGGATGGCGTTCATCCCAGCGCCGTGATGTGCAGGGGGTATTACGCCAAATCCATGTTGACAGCGTATGACGTAAAAAATAAACAATTAGTGCAACGCTGGACTTACGATTCTTCGTCGGCTTCTCCTAATATTGCGGGGCAGGGCAATCATAACTTGTCGGTAGCTGATGTGGATGGCGATGGCAAGGATGAAATCATTTACGGTTCGGCGGCTATTGACGATAACGGAACATTCTTGTACAGTACTGGGTTGGGGCACGGCGACGCTATGCACGTTTCCGACCTCGACCCCGACCGTCCCGGCCTCGAAGTGTGGGAAGTACACGAAGAATCTTCTGCATTCGCTAAAGGATTTGAAATGCACGACGCTCGAACCGGCGAAATTATCTGGTATGGAGCAGTTTCTTCAGACAACGGGCGCGGATTGGCTGCCGACATCGACCCAAGATACAAGGGGCTGGAAATGTGGAGCACAAATCGAGATGCCGCCGGCAATTCGATAGGGGTGTTTTCCTGCAAGGGCGAGATGCTTTCTACCAGCAGGCCTTCCGTCAATTTCAGGATATACTGGGATGGCGATTTGCAGGACGAATTATTGGACGGAACGACTATCTCCAAGTGGAACTACACGACAAGTAAAACATCCAATTTGCTTTCCCTTTCCGGCTTGAGCAGTTGCAACGGGACCAAGAAAACGCCTAATTTGAGCGCAGATATTCTTGGCGACTGGCGCGAGGAACTTATTCTCTATGAGACAGCCAATCCGTCGGTAATTCGTATTTATACAACCGTTACAGCAACTACTCATCGCCTCTATACGCCAATGCACGACGCAGTATACCGGCTGGGCGTTGCGTGGCAGAATGCGGGCTATAATCAACCTCCGCATCTGGGCTTTTATATCGGCGACGGCTTGGAAAATATTCCCGAACCGAACATTTATACGCCCATTTACGGAGAAAACTCTACCGACATGGCGCAAGAAATCGCCCGCAATAAAATGCCGGAAGTGTATGTCGACGCAGACGGAATACGCATTATCTCGCCCGACGACGCCATTCAAGCAGTCGACATGTATTCTTTTGACGGAAAATTATTGTTTCGGGATAATCAAGTGAACAGCAGCGAATTTACCTCTTCCGTTCTCCCAAACAATGAGATGTTAATTGTGAAAATAACAACCAATCAGCGAGTTTTATCCATAAAAGTGGCAGTACGACAACTAAACAACTAACTAATATTTAAAAACAACTAATCATGAAAAGTATTTTAACCAGTTTTGCAGCAGCAGTTATTTGCCTGCTCGGAATATCCGGAATACATGCCCAGCAGTTGGCGTTTCCCGGAGCCGAAGGTTTTGGACGTTATGCGTTGGGCGCGCGCGGGGTAGCATCGCCGCAAGTATACCACGTAACGAATTTGAATGATTCGGGAACAGGTTCTCTCCGCGATGCGGTGAGCCAGCCCGGACGCATTGTCGTGTTCGACGTGTCTGGCGTAATCAAGTTAAATTCGCGGATTGTCTTCTCCGGCAATTCGTATATTGCCGGGCAAACAGCGCCAGGAGACGGAGTCATCCTGTATGGCGACGGAGTTTCTTTTTCGGGTGCAAACAACCTGATAGTTCGCTATCTGCGCGTATATATGGGCAAAAGCGGCACGTCGGGGAAAGACGCTTCGGGCGTTGCCAACGGCAAAAGCATGATATTCGACCACCTGTCGCTCATGTGGGGACTGGACGAAAACTTCTCCATAAACTGGGACAGCAAAGGAACCGAACCTGCTGACATTACCATCCAGCATTCCATAATCGGACAAGGAATCATGACGCACTCGGCAGGCGGACTGATTCAGACCAACGGAGGCGTTTCCATTATCAGCAACTTGTACATCGACAACAAAACCCGCAATCCGAAAGTAAAAGGGCTGAATCAGTTTATCAACAACGTCGTGTATAACTGGGGCGGAAGCGACGGTTACATACTGGGCGATTCCGATGGCGCTTCGTGGGCATGGCTCGAAGGAAATTATTTTATTTGCGGGCCGAACAGTTCCAGTCCCTTTACCCGCGCAAATACCAATTTCCAGCTTTATCACAAGGATAATTATGTGGATAAAGACAAAGACGGGGTTGCCAACGGATATCTGGCAGCTAACTCGGACTATGGCAGCGCAGCTTTCAAGGCGAGCTTGAGCGCTTTCACCAATATCCCGAAAGCGCATCCCGAAATTGCAGGCGGCATACTGACCGCGCAGCAAGCCCTCGAAAAAGCAATCGAATCGGCAGGCGCTTCATTGCCGGCGCGTTCGCAGCCGGACGCTTATGTGATTGACCAGTTAGTTTCATTAGGAACAAAAGGCGAATTAATTACCAATGAAAACAACAATGGCATTTACCAGAACGTGGGTGTTGTAAGCAACGGCCTCAGACCGGCAGATACCGACAACGACGGCATCCCGGATGAATGGGAGATTGCCAGCAGCTTGAATCCGAATAACAGTGCGGATGCTACGCAAACAGCCGCCAATGGTTATTTGAATATCGAAAATTACATCAACAGCATTAGCGCCCCTGTTGCGCCGTATGTCCGTTGTGCTTCGGATATAAAAGCAACAACCCGTACTGTAAATTCCATCGGCCTGTCGTGGAAAAACAATGCAGCGGCGAGCGACGGCATTGAGCTGCAGCAATCAACAGATGGAAAAACTTTTTCGACTATCGCAAGTTTACCGGCAAACGCCACAAGCTATACCGTAGAAGGATTGTCGGAAGAAGCTGCATATTATTTCCGCCTGATTACCCAACAAGCGGGATTGAGCAACTCTACTCCTTCCGAAATATTGAAAACAGCAACAGCCGGAACGCCTAAAGCGCCTTATGCAAGCATCAATCCGTCGCCGGCAGTCGACGCTGCCTCGCGCTTCTACACCGAGGTGATTCTATCGTGGGAAAATGAAACCGGCGAATGGGCTGGTAACATTACGTATGACGTCTATTTCGGCTCGTCGGCTGACAACCTGACGCAGATTGCATCCGGCTTGTCCGATTTGACTTACACTCACACCAATGCTGGAATGGTTATGAACCAAACGTATTATTGGCGCGTGGACGCTACCAATACGCTGGGAACTGCCGTCGGAACAGTATGGAGCTTCAAGGCCGGAACGTATTCCTTCGTCGCTTCTTATGTGGATGCAGGCATTGATTTCACAGGCTCTGCAGGAACGGGAAGTCGGCAAAACGCGCAATCGGGCATAGTTTTCTCGACAAGTAAAAGTTACACCGTAAAACCGGCGACAAACGACGAAATGAAAATAACCGTATCAACCGGCAGCGAAGCCATGAACCATAGCAGTAACAATGTTTACGACACAAAAGGTTCGATTTATGCCGCTTATCCGGTAACCGATTATACGCATTACATCGAAGATGCCTTAACGGCTAACAGCGCCAAAAAATCAATTGCATCTATCACCATAAACGGCACAAGCAATTCGGTAGATGGAGGCGCGACCGTTGCCGTGCTGTTTTCGGATAAATACCCGTTCAGCACAACTTCGATTATCGGATTCGAAACCGTTGATCTTCCTGCTTGCCGTAAAGGGGAAAATGCAGTAAGCATTGCTGCAAGCATCGGCGCCAAATCGTTCCGCGTTTACAAAAAAGCCATTGTGCAACCGGTGGACGAAGATATATACAAAGTAGTCAGCGCAACAAGCGCCAATACAACTACGTTGGGAGCAGGCGCCGGGCCGCGTATTGCCTATATCGGCGCTACGCTCGAACTGGTATCCGATGACGGAGTTACCGCTATTGACGCCCAAAAAGAAGATCCGCGCAGTATTTCCTATTCAAGCGGGCAACTGTATAATCCGCAACAGGAACAAATCTTGGTATTCAATTCGCTGGGAACGTTGGTTGCCGCATCAAAAGACGCCAATCTGGATGTTGACCACCTTGTACAAGGCGTATACATTGCCAGAACAGAAACAGGGAAAACATTGAAATTCATAATTAATTAGTGATTAGTGATTACTTGCTGATAATAAGCTAATTTTGATATTACTGTTCGGAAAAAGTTTATTATCCTTTGGAAAATGTCTTTCTCCGGAAAATTTGCTCAATAAGAAATATCTTATTACATTTGCATCGTTAAATCAATAAAAGATAATTGACATGTTGAACCGAGAAGAAGAGAAAGAAAAAAAGAATCTTCAAAAAGACCTCTTAACAATTCTCTCATTTTATAGAGATGTATCAATGAGGTCTCAACAGATAAAATTATACTTGGATAAAGAAATCGAAAGGATTGTAGAGAGACTGAAAGAACTTGGACGCTAAACAAAGAACTACCTCTCCTTCACGGGAAAGAATTGAAAAAAGCAAATGTATGAAAGAGCAAATGTTAAAATTAAAAGAAGCAATTCATAATACGGACGATCCGGAAGAACTGGCAAAAATAGAATTGCAACTGGATGAATTGCGCAAACAGAATCCCGACGCTTTTGCAGAAGAAATACTTGCGTATGCGAAAGATACTGCCAACAGAGCAGAAAACCTGGTTTTACGACAAAAATTCAAAGAAGTAACGCTGGTAATTTCCATGGCATACATCGCAAAAGAATATTTCAAAAAGTCAGACACTTGGATATACCAGCGGGTAAATGGCAATATCGTAAATGGGAAGCCTGCTGCATTTACCCCCCAGGAAATGGAAATAATGCGTTTTGCTCTTAATGATATTTCTCAAAAATTAGGCTCATTAAGCGCTTCGTTGTAAATCAACGCTGGCTTGATTACCCGACAACAACGTTTATTATCCTTCGGGAAATTATCTTGTCGAATAAAAAGTTATTATATTAAATGATTTCATTCAAATGAAAAAAACAACGCTTATCGTATGTGCATTTATAGTCGGATTCGTTTTTCCTTCTCAAGCCCAAACGCCCGCTTTCCCCGGCGCAGAGGGCGGCGGGAAGTACGTTGCCGGCGGACGCGGAGGCGAGGTCTATTACGTCAATACGCTTGAAGACACCGAAGAGGGCGATGCGAAACAGAAAGAAGGTTCGCTCAGGTGGTGTTTGAGTCAGGAAGGCCGCAAGACGGTTTTGTTCAACGTAGCCGGTATTATTCGCCTGAAGTCGGTGTTACGTGTGTTTTCCAATACGACCATTGCCGGCCAGAGCGCGCCAGGCGACGGAATCTGCATTGCCGACAACTCGGTCAGAATACAGGGCGACAATGTCATTATCCGGTTCGTCCGCTTTCGTATGGGCGATTTGCAAGGCGTGCAAGATGACGCGCTATCGGCCAGCCGCCATAAAGGTATTATTATCGACCATTGTTCCATGAGCTGGAGTACGGACGAATGCGCTTCGTTTTACAACAACGAGAACTTTACGCTTCAATGGTGCATCCTCTCCGAAAGCTTGCGCGGATCGACACACAAGAAAGGAAATCATGGCTATGGAGGCATCTGGGGAGGCTATAAGGCCTCGTTCCATCACAACCTGCTGGCCAGCCACGATAGCCGGAACCCGCGCATGTGCGGCAGTCGCTACTCGAATCGTCCCGATTTGGAATTAGTCGATTTCCGTAATAACATCATCTACAACTGGGGAATAAACAGCGGATATGCAGGCGAGGGCGGCAGTTATAATTTCATCAACAACTATTACAAGCCCGGCGCTGCTACGGCCTCGACCGTGCGCAACCGGATTTTCTCGCCAAATGCTGACGACGGTACAAACAAGCAGCCGTCTGGCGTGTGGGGTACATTTTACCTGAATGGAAACTATATGGACGGAAGCGCGGACGTTACCGGAGATAACCGGTTGGGATTGCAGCCGCGCGGCGATAAAGACAAAAAAGAACTGATCGCATCTGCGCCATTCGATGTGCCGCCGATAGCTACCGACGACGCTCAAACGGCTTACGAAAAGGTATTGAATGGCGCGGGAGCAAGTTTCAGACGGGATAAAACCGACGAGCGCGTTATCTGCGAAGTGCGGGAAGGACTCGCACCGGTCAGGGCTTCGGCCGACAAAAAAACCAAAGCCGGACACGTCGATTCGCAAAACGATGTCGGCGGGTGGGACAACTACACTTTCGATAAACCCATTGCCGATTCCGACAGGGATGGCATCCCCGACGGCTGGCTCAACGCCAATTACCCGTTGAAAAAAGCGACTGATAAAAATGACGAAGGATACACTTATCTGGAAGTATATCTGAACAGCCTTGTCGAAAATATTATACACTAATACACGAATTATATGACTATTCGAGCATTCATCACCGGCATGGCGCTTTTAGCCCGAATTGCCGTATGTGCCGACAACACGGAATACGACATCGTGGTAGACCGAAACGGGCGCGGACATTTCCGAAACATACAGCAGGCGATAGACTCCGTTAGAGCTTTCAACCCTGACGGAACAGTGACCATTTTCATCCGTTCGGGCGTTTACAAGGAAAAGCTGGAGCTGCCTGCGCATGTTTGCCACGTCCGCCTGATTGGTGAAGACAGGGAGAAGACGGTTATCACGTATGACGACCATGCCAACATCAACAAAATGGGAACATTCCGCTCCTACACATTTATTATACGGGGTAACGATATAACGGTAGAAAATCTGACCGTCGAAAACTCGTCGCTCCCGTTGGGGCAAGCTGTTGCTCTGCATCTCGAAGGCGACCGCATTGTTTTCCGCAATTGCCGTCTGATCGGGCATCAGGATACCATTTATGCAGGCAGGGAAAACATGCGTCAATATTTCGAGAATTGCCACATTGAGGGAACTACCGATTTCATTTTCGGCCCTTCGACCTGCTGGTTTGAGAATTGCGACATCCTGTGCAAGAAAAATTCGTACATCACCGCCGCCAGTACGCCTGCGCATATTGAGTTCGGATATATTTTCAACCGGTGCCGGATTCTCTTGTCCGAAGGCGTTACAAGCGTATATCTGGGACGTCCGTGGCGTCCGTATGCAATGACCTTGTTTATGCATTGCGAACTGCCCGAAGGCATTGCATCCAAAGGCTGGGACAACTGGCGCAACCCAGAAAATGAAAAAACCGCCCGTTACGTAGAGTATCAAAACACCGGAAAAGGCGCCGACACATCAAGCCGTCCGGCTTGGATAACAAAGCCGGATGACGTAAAAAAATACACAATAGAAAACGTCATGAAAGGCTATGATAACTGGAATCCGTTAAGATAGGAAACGGCATTTAAAAGTGAATGAAAACAGGACGAAAATAATCGTTCAATAATAATAGAAAAATGAAGCAATTAAAGCTTATGAATTTGGCCGTTTGGCTTGTTTTGGCTGCATCTGGTAAATTGATGGCCGGAGATTTGGACAAGTCGGTAAAAGATTTGAAAAACGAGTCTCTTTACTTGTCGAAAGTATGGGTATCGGACTTGGGCAACGGCATGTATAAAAATCCGGTATTATATGCCGATTATTCCGACCCTGATGTGTGCCGAGCAGATGATGATTACTACATGACAGCTTCGAGTTTTAATTGCATACCGGGCTTGCAGATACTTCATTCAAAAGATCTGGTGAACTGGAAAATCATTGGCGCCGCCATTCAGAGACTGTATCCAGAAGATGTTTTTGATAAACCTCAGCACGGTAACGGCGTGTGGGCGCCTTCTATCCGGTATCGCAACGGCGAGTTGCATATTTACTACGGCGACCCCGACTATGGCATTTACATGACAAAAACCCGGAATCCTGCCGGAGAATGGGAAACGCCCGCATTGGTAAAAGCCGGAAAAGGCCTTATTGATCCCTGTCCGTTTTGGGACGATAATGGCGAAGCCTATCTGGTTCATGCTTATGCAGGCAGTCGAGCCGGTTTCAAGAGTGTATTGGCCGTTAGCCGTTTAACTCCCGACGGCAAAAAGGCTATCGGACAAAGCCGGATTGTTTACGATGGCCACGAATTAGACCCGACAATTGAAGGGCCGAAACTCTACAAACGAAACGGTTATTACTATATTCTTGCGCCGGCCGGCGGCGTAGCTACCGGCTGGCAAGTGGCGTTGCGCTCAGCAGACATTTTCGGACCCTACGAGCGGAAAGTGGTGATGGCGCAGGGAAGTACTTCTATCAACGGCCCGCATCAGGGCGGTTGGGTGGATACTGCAACTGGCGAAGACTGGTTCTTGCACTTTCAGGACAGGTATGCTTTTGGTCGTGTGGTGCATTTGCAGCCGATGAAATGGGTGAACGACTGGCCTGTCATTGGCGAAGACAGAGATGGAGACGGATGCGGCGAACCGGTAGCAACCTGCAAGAAACCGGCAGCAGGAACCACTTATCCTGCAGAAACGCCCGTTGAAAGCGACGAGTTCCTGACCGGACAAATCGGATGGCAATGGCAGTGGCACGCTAATCCGACGGATTGGTGGTATTTTGCCAAGCCCGATAAGGGAGTGTTGTGCTTGTATTCTGTTCCTGTGCCCGAAAACTATAAAAGCCTGTGGGACGTTCCGAATCTGCTGTTGCAAAAGTTGACAGGCACCGATTTGACAGCTACAGCCAACATAACGTTCATTCCATCGGAAAGCCTCAAGGGAGAACGTACCGGATTGGTTGTTATGGGAATGGATTATGCTTTGCTTTCGCTGGAAAACAGGCCGGAAGGGTTGCGCCTGTTTCAGAATGAATGCAGAGAAGCCGAAAAAGGAGGCGTCGAGAAAGAAAATGCCAGCATACTCCTCACTGGCAATACCGTTTACTTACGTGTAGAAATCCAATCCAATGCAGCCTGCAGATTCAGTTACAGCGCTGATGGCAAAAAATATCAGCCGTTGGGAAATACATTCACCGCGAAAGAAGGAAAATGGATTGGCGCAAAAGTCGGCTTGTTTTGCAGTCGTCCAGTGCATAACAATGACGGAGGTCGTGTTGAAATAGACTGGTTCAGGGTAGAATTAGGAATTAGGAATTAGGAATTAGGAATTAAGAATTAGGAATTAAGAAAATTAAGAATACTAATATTTAATATTTCTATGAATATTATTCCAATATTCCAATGTTGTTTATGAAAATAAAATAAAAAGTTGAGAGTTACTAAAACTTGCGAGTTTCTTAATTCTTAATTCCTAATTCTTAATTTTGTATGGCTGTATGCAATGGTTTCTCTGATTAAATCTTTTTTCAAAAGTGGCTCGCCGCCAAAAAATATAATTCCCGTATTGACCGGATAGTTTTCGGAAATAAAATCAATAGCTTGAAAAGCCGTTTGCTGCGACATATCGTTACGGCTTGTCGGTGGCGAATAGCAATAGCGACAATTCAAATTACAGCCCGTCGTTATATGCAAAGTAACGTGCATTATTCTATTGTTATATTATTTGTTTTTAGCCATTTAATAAAATCATCAACTTGTGCAAGCAATAATTTTTTTGCCTCGTTTTGTGCAAGTTCTATGTTTGCATCATACTTATCCCAATCGTCTGATTCAACGAGCGTTATAGGGTCGTAAAAAACAACTGCATTAGTTTTTTTTTGTTTTTTTAACTCCTCATTGATAATTTCGGCTGCATGTTTGAGGTTGAAACTGGTAGCAGTTGAGAAACAGCCATCATCTCCTTTAAAATTATCGTAGTCATTTGGCGTAATGAATTGAATTGCCCATTTGGAATTCGAATTATATGCGTCCATTTTCAGTTCAATTTTTACTTTTCCTTTTGGCTTATCACATTCTGTTGCAATAGGTAATACTTCAAACGAAAGAGTC
>JAITHZ010000053.1 GCA_031279795.1 Bacteroidales bacterium | reverse complement strand
GTTGCGATACTTGAACATTTGTTCCAACACTGTGTTCCGACGCTGAAGGGTGATTTCTTTCCGAAGTTCGCGCATTGGGTTGTAAAGGGAAGGATTTTTGCACATGCCAACCAGTGTAGCAGCTTCTTCGATACGCAACTCGTTTGGTTTTGCTCCGAAATATACAAATGCTGCCGACTGAATCCCTACGGCGTTGTAGAGAAAATCGAACTGATTCAGGTACATGTTAATAATTTCTTCCTTTGTGTAGTTTTTTTCCAGTTTAACGGCAATTACCCACTCAATAGGTTTTTGTAATACGCGAGACCAGAAACTGTCGGCGGGCGGAGAATAGAGTTGTTTTGCCAACTGTTGCGTGATGGTGCTGCCTCCGCCAGCGCTCTTTTGTCGCAGAATAACTGTTTTGCCAATTGTCCGCAGCAGAGCAATTGCATCAATCCCCGAATGGTTTCCATAACGGATGTCTTCCGTAGCAATCAATGCATTGACCAGAAAGGGAGAAATATCATCATAAGACACATACACTCTATTGGCTTTGCTCTGGTAATATCGTCCCATCACTTCGCCGTCGTCACTGTAAATTTCGGACGCATACTTGCTCTTCGGATTTTCAAGTTCTTCAACCGGAGGCATATATCCAATAATTCCTTCACTTATCAGAAGAAATATAAGGAACAAAACAAAAATGCAACTCCCGAACGCTATCCATAAATATTTGACAATCAAGTTTGTCCGTTGCGGTGCTTTCTTCTTTTTCTGTGTTGTCATTTTACATGAAAAATAAAAACGCAAAAGTACTCAAAAAAAATTTTTATGTTTGTTCTTGACGAATATTTAACAAATTTTAAATTTCAGATTTCCAAAAGTCTTGTAAAAGGAAAGATTACGTTTTAATGAAGTCTAATCAATCATTGATTAATTCATTTATGTCGATTATGAATATCGTGGCTTAGCAGGTTGTATATTTCTTTGAAGTTTTTGTGTTGCAGGAGCTTCAACTGTTTCTCCATCACGTTCACATCGAAGCGCACAGCCGGTCCTGTCTGTGCTTCGAAAGGGCTGGTCGTCTGCACCTTGTCGGAAGTTTCCCGAATTAAGGGCAAAAGTAAATCGAACGGGAGGTCATTTTCGTGCAGGATTTCTGCACTGATATCGTAGAGGCGGTTTACAAAATTGCAAGCGAATACGGCTGCCAGATGCAGGTATTTCCGTTTGTCGGAATTTACGGATATCACCCTGTTGGAAAGCGATTTAGCCAGTTTATTCAACGACATAAGCTGTTCATTGCCGGAGGCTTCAAGGCAGATGGGGATTGTCGAAAAGTCTGCTAAGCGGCTTTTGGTGAAGGTTTGCAGAGGATAAAGAACGCCATAGTTATCGGTATATGGCGAAAAAACTGCAGCTGGCATGCTTCCCGCAGTGTGGATGTACATGCCGACGCATGGCGGAAATGCAGCAAGAACATCAAGCAGGGCGCTGTCTTTCAACGAAAAGATATACAGTTCGGCTTCTCTGTAAACAGTTTCAAGACAAGTGGTACTCGTTGCATTTACTTGCGCAGCCAGCGTTTTTGCTGCGGCTTCTGTCCGGCTATATATTTGAACGATAGTATAATGACGTTTGTGCAGTTCAACAGCCAGATTTGTCGCCACATTTCCAGCGCCAATGAAAACGATGGTTTCTTTTTTCTTCTGCCGACTGTTATTCATGCTTATGTTTCTGTTTATTATTCATATTCTTTGTTGACTTTACAAGTTCGAAAAGCATTTTTTTCCTTTCAAGTAATAGTCAATTAATATGCATCTGGGGTATATTTCAGATATTAGTTTATTTTTATCATATTGAAGTTCATTATAATTTATTTTCAATGCATTAAAATCTTTGTTCGCTTTCAATACGGCACGTGCATTAGCTGGCTTTCCGGTTGCAAGAAACTGAATAGCCGCCAGAAAATCAAGGATGTTGCGAATAAAGAGCGTTTTTTTGCGTAGATGTTTCGGCATATTTTTGTAAAGCATCAACCGGTTGTTTCGGAAATTGAGGTAGGTTTTCTGTGGATTTTCGACCTTCAGCGTGCTTGCTCCGACGTGATAAACAATGCTTTGTGGAAGACAGACAATTCGTTTTCCGCGCAGTTTCAATCGCCAGCAAAGATCAATTTCTTCCATATGTGCAAAAAAACATTCGTCGAATCCGCCTGTAGCGTAAAAATCGTTCATCCGGATAAACAGACAGGCGCCGGAAGTCCAAAAGACATTTGTTGGCGTATCGTATTGATTGTGGTCTTTTTCTACTTTAGAAAAAATGCGTCCACGGCAAAATGGATAGCCGTATTTGTCAATATATCCGCCTGCCGCTCCAGCATAATCGAAGCGTGTTTTGTTGTTCCATGAAAGGATTTTTGGCTGACAGGCAGCAACTTCCGCATGTTGCAAAAGATAATCACGCATCGGCTCCAACCATCCGGGAGTTGTTTCCACATCCGAATTTAGCAGTACAGCGTATTCGTGTGTAATTTGCGACAGCGCTCTGTTATAACCTCCGGCAAAACCGTAATTTTCATCCAGTTCAATCAGCCGGATTTGAGGATGATTGCGGAGATATTCCTGTGAACCATCGGTCGAACTGTTGTCGGCAACGACAATGTCGGCAATATTCTTGTCAGTGGTAGCAAGCAAGGTTGGCAGGAAACGTTCGAGTAATGTTTTTCCGTTCCAGTTCAGTATGACTACGGCAATTCGCGGCATGTCAGGAATTTGTTTTGTCTTTCATTTTCAACCAGTCAGCTTTTTTGAATTTCCACCTGTCGTGTGTCCACAGCCAATGCGCCGGATTTTTGCAGATGCATTTTTCCATTGCACGGGCATATTTTTCCACGATTTCGAAAGGCTGGCAAGTTGAAGCGTCCTGAGAAACAAGCGAAAATGTAGCTTCGTAATATCCACGTCCTGTGCGTGCTACGTCGAGAAAGGCGACAAAACATCCCGTTTGTCGGGCAATCCGTTCAAAGCCGTCAATCATCGGAGTTTCCCTGTTCAGAAAGGTTGTCCAGTAGTCAATGGCTGTCAGCAGCGGGCGCTGGTCGGCAATAAAGCCAATAATATACTGTATGTCAGATTTTCGCATTCGAACAATTTCGCGAAGAGTGTTTTTCATTGGAATGTTTACGGCGCCAAACCTGCTGCGCAGTTTGAGTAACAGTCGGTCGAAAGCTTTGTCGTTCAGCGGATGATAAATTTGTCCGGCGACTATTTCCTTTCTCCAGTGCAGACAGAGGGAACTCACCCACTCCCAGTTTCCGTAGTGTCCCAGCAACATCACGCAAGATTTTCCTGTCGACAGCCAATCATTCAGCATGTCTACATTTTTGAAAACCATCCGCCTACGCATTTCGTCATCCGATATGTGTGCCAGTTTCATGGTTTCTACAATATAATCGCAAAAAAAATGGTAGAACTCTCGTTCAATGCAGGTGATTTCGTTTGGCGTTTTTTCGGGAAATGCTTGTGTGAGATTCTTACGAACGATCTTTTTTCGATACCCTGCAATGTGATAAATCCAGCAATACAGAAAATCTGCCATCAGATACAGCACTTTCCAAGGCAAAACAGCGTGCAAATAAACAATCAGATACAAAAAATGGTACATTTTACAAAAAAATTATTTCCCCGCAAATTTAGATGAAACTATTGGAAATTCCAAATATTCCAAATTAAAAGAAAACAGGTTCAAATCAAAAAAGATTGAGGTGCTATGAAAAATTAGGAATTAGGAATTAGGAATTAGGAATTAAGAATTAAGAATTAAGAATTAGGAATTAAGAATTAAGAATTAAGAATTAAGAAAACCTCGCAAAGTCCCCGTAATTTTTAATTCGTAATTTTTAATTCGTAATGCGGCTGTCTCAAAAGTTTTTTACGCAAGGATAACACACATAATCACAGATTTTTAATTCATTTATCAGCCAATTAAAACAACCTAAAACAATCCAAAACCTTAAAAAATCTAATATTATTGTTAAATATGTGTTATCGCATCTGCGATCTTAATTTGAGACAGCCGCATTGTACTATTCGACTTATTTACTTTGTCTATTTTTTTATTTTTTACTTGACAATTACCTTTTGTGTATAATTCCGTCCGTCATTTTTTACGCTAACGATATAAATACCTGCCGGATGTACTGAAAATTGCAACGAGGTACCGGAAACGGTACGCGTCGCTATTATCTTTCCGAGAATATCCACTACTTGCACTTCCGAATGGATGGGCGCTATGACGTCGATCTTTCCTTTGTCTGACGAATATATTTTTCCTGTCCAATCTGCATAGACCGGTTGAAAAATTCCGGTTCCCTCCATATCTGTATCGTCGAAAACGATATCATCAATGTAATAGGTTTTATCGGCAATATATCCCATATCGAATGCTAACCTAACAGTAGTGCCGTTTGCAACCAAATTGGTAAAGGTTTTTTGTTCCCAGGCATCGCCTACTTCAAAATCATTCCAATAGGTTCCACCCAATGCTCCGTTGCCGGCTGTAGAAATTCGACCTTTTCCGCCACCGCCTATTGCACGCACCCAGAAAGTAACCGTATAGGTATGTC
>JAITHZ010000277.1 GCA_031279795.1 Bacteroidales bacterium | reverse complement strand
TTCAACCACCACGAATCGTGGAAAGCCGACGACCCACAACGCTATCGCTACGAAGTGGCTACAATGGGTTGCCGAACGCGCGTATTCGAGAATCGCTACGGAGAAAAAACATCCATCGGACGTGGAAATCTTTCTTTTACAACGCTCAACATTGTTCGAATAGCTCTTGAATGTCGAAAAATTAATGACGAAAAAGAACGTATCGACGCTTTTTTTTACAAACTGGATGAAATGCTTGAGTTAGCCGCTCTGCAACTGCATCAGCGTTTTGAATTTCAATCAACGGCAAAAGCCAAACAATTTCCGCTGCTAATGTCGGCCTTGTGGATTGGCGCAGAAGAACTGAACCCCAACGATACGATCGAAAGCGTAATCAATCACGGAACGCTCGGTATTGGATTCATTGGACTGGCCGAATGTCTGGTGACATTGAGGGGAACTCACCACGGCGAAGATGAAAAATCGCAGGAACTTGGCTTGCGGATTGTGGGGTTCATGCGCCAAAAAGTGACGGAATTTTGCGAACGGTATGCGCACAATTACAGTGTGCTGGCTACCCCAGCGGAAGGACTGGCCGGCAAGTTTACGGAAATTGACCGACGTCGATTCGGAATAATTGACGGAGTCACCGATCGCGATTATTATACCAATTCCAACCACGTGCCGGTTTACTACAAATGTTCCATTGCCAGAAAAGCCCGCATTGAGGCGCCATATCACGAACTGGCACGTGGCGGCCATATCTTTTACATTGAAATAGACGGTGATGCAACTCACAATCCGGAAGCTATTATGAATATGGTGGATCTGATGGATCATTACAATATGGGGTATGGTTCTGTAAATCACAACCGTAACAGATGTTTAGACTGTGGTTATGAGAACGCAACAGAGGGTTTGAACGCCTGCCCAAAATGCGGCAGCGAACGCATAGACCGCTTGCAACGAATTACCGGATACTTGGTTGGCACAACCGACCGGTGGAATCATGGAAAACTGGCAGAATTAAAAGACAGAGTACAACATACTAAAAAATAGAAACATGAAGGAAATTCGGTTGCTTGATATTGTTGAAGACACCATTGTTGACGGTACAGGATTTCGTACGGCGATTTATGCCGCCGGATGTCCGCATCGCTGCTACGGATGCCACAACCCGCAATCGTGGAATATCTGCAACGGGAAAAAATGGTCGATTGACGCCATTCTTCAAATTATCGAAAACAATCCCGTTTCGAATGTAACCTTCAGCGGCGGCGAGCCTTTTGCCCAGGCGGAAGGATTTCTTGAGCTGGCAAAACGTATCAAAAGCGAAACACGCAAAACTATCTGGTGCTACACCGGATACCGCTATGAACAGCTTGTGGGAAACCGGATGTATGAGGAATTACTTTCGTGCTTGGATGTGCTGGTTGACGGCCCATTTATCCTTAAACAGAAAGATCCTGATTTGCTCTTTCGCGGAAGCAGCAACCAGCGAATTATCCCGCTGAATAAATAACTGAATAATTGATTAACTGAATAACTGAATAATTGAGTTTCTATTCAATTATTCAATTAATTCAATTATTCAATTATTCTGTTGTGTAAGTAATAATTATTTTCTATTTTTGCACCTGAAAATTATCATGAATTGTTCCGATTAGCTGTCAGTTCGAGATAAAATTCTGAAAATAAGAGAATAAAATGCCCCATTAATTAACAAAACAATTACAGAGTCTTATGAAAATTATTGTTATTGGAACAAGGGGGATTCCAAACATACAAGGCGGTGTAGAGACACACTGTGAAGAGCTTTACCCGCGTTTGGTTGCAATGGGGTGTGATGTTACGATTGTTCGGCGGTCGTGCTACGTCTCCGCTGACAACAAAACGACTCTTTACAAAGGCGTTAAACTCAAAGACATTTATGCGCCAAAACTGAAAAGTCTGGAAGCAATTACACACACTTTTCTGGCGGTATTTTATGCATGGCGCGAAAAAGCCGATATACTTCACATTCATGCCATAGGAAATACCCTGATGGCGCCGGTTGCACGGGCGCTGGGTTTGCGTGTGATCATGACGCATCACGGCCCCGATTACGACCGGCAAAAATGGGGGCGACTGGCCAAACTCGCGCTCAAGGCAGGCGAATACATGGGCGCAAAATACGCCAATTCGATTATTGTCATTTCGGAAGTTATTGACAAAATACTCCGAACGAAATACAACCGAACGGATGCAATACTCATTTTCAACGGAGTAAATATCCCTGTCAAATCAACAGGAACCGAATACATTCATTCGTTGGGACTTGAAGCGAATAAATACCTGCTGACCGTCGGGCGTTTCGTGGAAGAAAAAGGCTTTGACATTCTGATAAACGTTTTTTCACGCCTTCCGATTTCGCAAGACATGAAACTGGCAATCGCCGGCGATGCACTGCACGAAACAGAATACACCCGCCGACTGGTGGAACTCGCCAAATCAAAAGGTATTGTGCTGCCAGGATTTATCAAAGGCGAAAAACTGAATGAAATTTACACCCATGCCCGATTGTTCGTTTTGCCTTCGTTTCACGAAGGATTGCCGATTTGTCTGCTTGAAGCGATGAGTTATGGCCTCGAAGCGCTGGTCAGCGATATCCCTGCGCATTTAGCTGTCCGGCTGCCGGAAAGCGATTATTATAAAACCGGCGACAACCAAGCCTTAGCCGAAGGATTGATGCGCAAACTGTCGTTCGAAAAACACGATGTTTCCTATTACCTTGAACCCTATAACTGGGATAAAATAGCCAAATTAACTTTATCTGTTTATCAAAAAGAATACGAAAAATGCCAGAAATTAAAAAAGGTTTAGCACCGTTCACTACTTTCCTTATTAAACTGGGAGATTTTTTTTTCCTTAATACAGTGCTGTATGCTATAAATGCTTTGTTTGAAGCCACATTTCCCAATGAATTGGCCGTGAATTACACCAAAGTCATTTTTTTGGTCGTCAATCTGTGTTACGTTATTTCGGTA
>JAITHZ010000258.1 GCA_031279795.1 Bacteroidales bacterium | reverse complement strand
TCAGTCATCTATCAACTCTAGTGCATCTCCCTCCACCTGTACTTACGTCAGCAGCAGATACTGCAGTCCTTCATACGGTAGCAACTATAGCGGTTCGTCTTACGGTAACAGTTACAGCAGTCCTTCTTATGGTAGCAGCTATAGCGGTTCGTCTTACGGTAGCAGTTACAACAGCCCCTCTTATAGCAGCAATAACAGAAGCGCATCCAATTACAGTTATGCAAGCACGGGTACAAATCGCAGTAATACATACAGCTCTGGCAGCAACGCCAGCGCCTATAACCGAGGAGCCGGATATGCTGGCAATGCACGCTATGGCAGTTACTTCAACACCCAACCCAATACAAGCAATTGCAGCGACTGCGAAACAACAGATCCCGAAGGAAAATATGCATTCCTGTCTTCCATGCGGGACGATATTGTGGCGTTGAAAAATTTACTGGATGGCCTTGATGTCGGATATTCAATTGATTACCAGTCTACAAATCGCTATGCCAACGACATTTCCACATCGCTGTCGGCAAATCGCCAAAAATACGGAAATTCATTGTCGAAATGGGGATATGGAGCTTCCCAGCAATCAACATATCAAGATTTTTACAAAAACTGTTCATCCAGTTTATCTTATATCAACGAATTGGTAAAAATTGGAAATTCAACATCAAACAAATCGGCAAATACCATTAATCAAGCCCGTCAGGCATATGATAATGCTGTCGTGTTGTTTAACTCTTTTGTACAATAAATTACTGATTTACGATTTACTGATTTACAATTCGCAAAAAATACTAAATCGGTAAATCGTAAATAATAAGATGAATAAACAAACCCTTTCAGCATCTCCCGGTCCGATAGGTATATTTGACTCCGGTTTTGGAGGACTGACTATTTACCGAGATATCAAAAACGTCCTGCCGCAATACGATTACATTTATTTGGGCGACAATGCGCGCGCACCGTATGGTTCTCGTTCGTTTGATGTTGTTTACGAATTTACGCGACAAGCGACACTGAAACTTTTTCAGATGGGTTGTCATCTGGTTATACTGGCTTGCAACACCGCATCAGCAAAAGCGTTGAGATCAGTTCAACAGATTGATTTGCCGTATTGGGACGAACACAGGCGCGTGTTGGGTATTATCCGACCTACAGCCGAAATTGCCGGTATGCTCACCACCTCGCGCCATATTGGTATTCTGGGTACGGAGGGAACGATCAGTTCCGGTTCATATCCGCTGGAAATCAAAAAAATACATCCGGATATACTCATTGCATCTCAGGCCTGTCCAATGTGGGTACCACTTATTGAAAGCGGTGAATATGCAAATAACGGCGCCGATTACTTTGTCGAAAAATACATCCAGCAACTGTTTACCTGCGCTCCGCTGATTGACGCCGTGATTCTTGCCTGTACACATTATCCGTTGTTAATCAACAAGATAAAACAATATATCCCCGACAGTGTCGCACTAATTTCACAAGGGAAATATGTGGCCAATAGCCTGAAAAATTACATGAAACGGCATCCGGAAATTGAAAAAAACTGTACACAAAACGGCACAACAGCTTTTTTTACCACCGAATCTCCAGAAAAATTTTCGGGCATGTCATCTGCTTTTCTTGATGCCACAATCACTGCCAAGCATATAACTATTGCTAATTAATTAGCAATTAGTAATTAGCAATTAACATCTCCCTTATTCCCACATTAAAATATTAAAAAATAAGTAATGTTAATTTTCAATCACAACTCTCAATTCTCAATCCATTTGTGTAATTTTGTCCGCAGCATATTTTTGCATTTTGGAGATAGCTGATAATCCACTCATTTCAACGATATTAATTATTATGAATAGAAAATTTTTATCATCTGCTATTTTTTTATTTGCAGTGTTTTCGGTATCTGCTGCTCAAAAGCAGAACTTTAATTTCGGATGGAAATTCCAGTTAGGTAACGTCGACGTGCGCTCCGTCTCTACGGCGAATTTCGACGACAGCAACTGGCGCTATATTGACTTGCCGCACGATTTTCAGATTGAACAAGAATGGACGGAAAAAGGCGCTGGCGCTCGCGGATTCAAGGAACTGAGCGAAGGCTGGTATCGCAAAACATTCAAAGCCGACCCTGCCTGGAAAGGCTATCGAGTGCTGCTTGACTTTGAAGGCATTATGGTGTATGGCGATGCATATCTTAACGGCGAAAAAATCGGAAAAACGGACTATGGCTATCTTGGCTTTGAGGCGGATATTACCAAACTGCTCAAGTACTACGGCGAAAATGTAGTGGCCGTGTATGCCGGTACAAAAAGTAATTCGCGCTGGTATACCGGCGGTGGACTGTTTCGTGATGTGCATCTAATTTTAAAAAACGATATTGCCGTTTCCCGGCATGGGGTTTTCATTACCACACCCCGAATATCGGAACAGGATGCCGACGTGAATGTGCTGGTGGAAGTAGAAGGTTTTCGCGGTAAAAATGCCGATTTGGAAATTGTGGCAAAAATCATTGCGCCCGACGGAAAGCTGGTCGGTGAAACGAAAACTTACGCACCGAAGAAATCGAAAAAACTAACCGACGAAGTGTTGTTGCCGCTGGTCAATATCGCCAGGCCTCAACTGTGGGACTGCGAAACTCCCAATCTCTATACGGCAGAAATTTCGTTGACATTAGACGGGAAAATAATCGACCAAACCACCGAAACTTTTGGTATCCGAACACTTGAATATTCCACCGAATTTGGCTTTAAGCTCAACGGTAAAAAAGTTTTCCTCAAAGGCGTTTCCAATCACCACGACTTGGGTGCGGTAGGAGCTGCTGCTCACGAGTTTGCAATTGAACGTCTGTTCTTAAAACTGAAAGAATTTGGTTACAATCACATCCGCACCTCGCACAATCCGTATTCCGAAGCGTTTCTCCGTCTGGCCGACAAACACGGCATACTGGTAGTCGACGAACTGTACGACAAATGGAGCAACAAGGATTACTGGGCTGGGCGCGTTCTATGGACGGAAATCGTTTTCCGGAACATTCCCGAATGGATTAAGCGCGACCGCAATCATCCTTCCGTCATTCTGTGGAGCTTCGGAAACGAGTTGCAGGTAAACGAAGGCTGGGCTGGGTTCCCTACCGGCGACTGGGGCGTTACGACCTACCGGATGCTCAACGTGCTGGCAAAACGCTACGACAGTACGCGCCTGTCGACTGTTGCCATGTTTCCTGCACGAGCCGGCGCTGTAGGTAAAAATGATGAGGGATTTAATACAAACATTGTTCCGCCCGAACTCGCTACCGTGACCGAGATTGCCAGTTTCAACTACCGCTGGATGAATTATCAGAATTACCTGCAACATGCTCCTCACATGATTATTTATCAGAGCGAAGCCACTACCAATGAACTGGCACAGCCGTTTTTCGGCATGGACAGAGATAAAATGATTGGACTGGCTTATTGGGGCGCTGTCGAATACTGGGGCGAATCGAACGGATGGCCATGGAAGGGTTGGCATTACTCCTTTTTCAATCACGCGCTTGAGCCGTTTCCGCAGGCATATCTGATAAAAAGCATATTCTGCGACGAGCCATTAGTGCATATCGGCGTGGTGGACAAGGATTCGGAAAGCATGGAATGGAACGATCAGACCATTGGAACAATGAATGTTTCCGACCACTGGAACAGGGATGATGGAAAAAAATACAATATATACACCTTTACCAATGCAGACGAAGTTGAATTGCTGCTCAATGGAAAATCCATCGGCGTACAAAAAAACAATATTTCCGACATAAAAAAACGAAATATGATTCGTTGGCAACACGTGCCGTATGAAAAGGGGAAACTTACGGCTGTTGCCCGTTCCGGCGGGCAGGAAGTGGCGCGACATCAAGTAGAAACAGCCGGAAAAGCGGTTGCCCTGCGCATCGAAATCGAAAATAAGCGCTGGAAAGCCAACGGCATGGATTTGCAGTATGTCAACGTGTATGCAGTAGACAGTAAGGGGCGCAGGGACGTTTCCCTTTCCGGGCAGTCTGTTACGTTTGAAGTGTCGGGCGCTGCCAGCCTCGTTGCTGTGGATAACGGCGACCATACAAGCGACGAACTCTTTGCCGGAAACAAACGGAGCTTGCACAACGGTTTTGCTCTGGCTATACTTCGCGCCGGACAAACAGCTGGTACGGTGAAAATCAAAGCAAGCGTTCCTGGAATCAAAAGTGCAGAAAAAATGTTACAAACAAATTAATTAAGAGTAAATTATGCATATCAATAGAATAGTTTCATCCATAAACCTGTTGAAAGGGAAAAAGGTCAGTTACACGATGATGTTACTTTTTATCGCCTTATCCGCAACATCAAAAATCGTATATATAGCCACAGACGGAAACGATTCCAATCCTGGAACAATAACCTCTCCATACGCCACACTGAACAAAGCTCAATCGGTTGTAGCTGCAGGAGATACAGTGTATTTCCGTGGCGGAACATATTCTGTTTCCGAAAGTCAGATTATGGAGATTTCCGGTATTTTTGCGCGGGTTTTCAAATTGGATAAAAGCGGAAATGCCGCACAGCGAATTTGCTATTTCGGCTACCCTGGAGAACGTCCGGTATTTGACTTAACTGCCGTCAAACCGGCAGACAAACGTGTGTATGTATTTTTTGTCAGCGGTTCGTACTTGCATTTCCGGAATTTTGAGGTTGTTGGGACGCAAGTTACCATAACCGAACATACCCAGTCGGAATGTTTTCACCACGAAGGCGGCAACAACTGCATCTACGAGAATCTGGCGATGCACGATGGTATGGCCGTTGGTTTTTATATCACCAAAGGCAGCAACAACCTGATACTTAACTGCGATGCCTACAATAATTGGGATAATGTATCGGAAGACAAAAAAGGCGGCAACACCGACGGATTCGGCGGACACGTCAATAATGCAATGTATACCGGAAATGTTTTCAGAGGTTGCAGAGCCTGGTACAACAGTGACGACGGCTTCGACTTGATAAACTGTTTCGCCCCTTTCGTGATAGAAAATTGCTGGGCGTTCAAAAACGGTTATTCTCCGGCAGGAGAAAATCTGGCTAATGGCGCAGGTTTTAAATCCGGTGGTTACGGAATGAGCGGTTATTCCTCGGCACACCGTCCGTTTTTGCCTTGCCGCAGAGAACAAAAATCAAGGCTTTTACGCGAATCATCATTTAGGCGGTTTAGATTTTATCAACAATACTGCTTACCGCAATCCTTCTAACTTCAATATGCTGTGCCGCCAGATCGACCCGCTCTCTCCGGCAACCGACGTCAATGGATACGAACATGTTGTGAAAAACAATGTTTCGTTTTCCCCCCGCAATTCAGGCGCACATATCACTAACATTAACACCGCCACGAGCGCTGTCCAGCATAATTCATGGAATTTACCAGTCAACCTGTCGAATGTTGATTTCCTTAGCCTTGATATTTCGGAACTCTCCTGGCCTCGTCAATCAGACGGTAGTTTGCCGAATATCGCTTTACTCAAACCCTCTGATAACAGCAAAATCATTGACAAAGGACTCGACGTCGGCTTCGGCTTCGAAGGTATTGCGCCGGATTTAGGATACGCCGAACATCCTGCACCCAGTGGAATAGTAGCTGTTTCGCCGGAAGACAGAGAAACAAAGTCAGTTGAGTATTATACCATTGCAGGACAGAAAGTTAATAAAGATGCGTATGGCTTCCGAATTAAAAAAACAATATATAAAGACAATACGGCCATTGTGACGAGAGAATTTCTCATTTCTAATAAGTTATAGAGTTTGCTTAATCGTTTGAGTTTACAGGGATTATTAGAAAATGCAACTATCTTGTAAAAATAGTTTTATAAGGATTTTATTTGAACAATTTGAAAAGAAAAATTGTTTATTCGTTTGTTTATAAAAATTAGTCTCCTGACAATGTGTCACCATTTGAATATCTCTTATTCTTTTATAACTTATTATCAGCATTATGCGAAATATTTATTTTTATTTGAAGCAGCCATTTCGATGTTGAAAAAATAATGATTAACTAATTTACAGACTATTATATAATTTTATTTTTGAAAGTGTCAAAGTCAGGATAACAATGTTGAACAGGATAAGGGCAGGATTTTGTAAGTAAAAATAAATTACGAAAAACAGTTATTCATTATTCGACTTGCATGTTTTTGGTAAAA
>JAITHZ010000240.1 GCA_031279795.1 Bacteroidales bacterium | reverse complement strand
CTGCTGGCTGTTGTCCGCTGTCCGGTTTTTCCTGTCCGGAAAGTCCTTGCAACGGACTTCCCGTAAGATTCACACCGCCAATGATAACTGGCGCACTTCCACCCAAAACGGCTCCTGAGCCAGAAGCTGTCGTTTGTGCTGCCGATTCTCCGTCAACATTTCCGCCAATTCCGCCAATGACTGCACCGCCGACAAAATTTGGGCGGTCGTCGGGATCTTTACTTTTCAATACAGGGAACACTTCCTCCCAGTTATATTCTTTTTCGGCATACGAATGGTCAAAAGCAGAAATGAAAAATACGATGGTTTCGACGGTCATCCCAATACCCAGCATGATATTGGCTGCCGGCAAGTGCAGTAATTTGAACATCGCGCCTGCAATAACTACCGCTGCTCCCCAACTGTAAACGAAGTTGAAGAACCGTTTTCCTTTTTCGCTTGATAAAAATTTTTCCAGCGAATTTTTATATCTGGCGTACTTTCCCATAATGTTAAATTATCTTATTTTTATTTTTTTCCTGTATAACCCAATCGAGATTTGACGCAGCGAAATCCGATGTATGAACGTCCTTGATTTTGGTATTCAAATGAACGCAAATCGGAACGTATCATGGTTGCAACGTCTTTCCACGAGCCACCGCGCACGGTTTTCTTCTTCATCCGGTAGGGATCTTCCTTAGCAGCGGTGTATTTATTTTCCGGATTGATGTCGTCCATCGACAAAATACCGGCTTCGGTGTAGGCGGTAGAAGTCCATTCTGCCAGGTTTCCGGCCATGTCGTACAACCCGTAATCGTTTGGGGCAAAAGACGCAACACGCGCAGTAATCAGGTATTCGTCCTTTACGTAGTTACCGCGTTCGGGTTTAAAATTGGCGTAAGAACAGCCTTTGGCTGCAATCGTACCATCGCCGTCCCACGGGTATTTGTTCTCCGATTTTCCGGCACGGGCAGCATATTCCCATTCCACTTCGGTTGGCAGGCGGAACGGCTCAAGCCGTCGCGCATTTTTCCCCATACCTCGTTCATAAAAATCTGTACGCCATACACAAAAAGCATTCGCCTGTTCCCAACTCACACCTACCACTGGATAATCGTTGTACCCCGGATGCGAAAAATACATCCGCATGTATGGTTCGTTGTAGGCATTATTGAAATCGTTCACCCAACAAGTTGTATCAGGGTAAATATTAACGATATAGGAATTTTCAAAGTCAAACAAGTTACTCAACTGACGGCTAATTGTTTCACGCACAATGAGTCCTTCTTCATTGATGTAGGCCGTATCTTTGGAAATCATGATTATTTCGTTGGGATTGAACGGAATATCTGTATTTAAAATCCGGTCGGAAGGGTTCAGACGGTTTCTTCGCAGCGCAGCCTGTGCATAGTCAAACGTTGAATACTTGTAGTTCATTTGGCTGGCGTCGAGCATGATGTTTCTCAGTACCGGATGCCGCATCATGACGCTGTTTAAGGCGCGTTCTTCGTCTTCGTCTGGTCTTTTCCAGGGGATAGGCCGACTCCAGTCCAAATGCGGTTCAACAGGGTCGCCATACTGATCTTCAGTTATTTTGTAAAGGTCGTTTCCGCCATACGCAGGGTCGGCCAGACGTTCCCTGATGATGGAATCGCGCACCCAATACACAAACTGTTTGTATTTGGAATTAGTGATTTCGGTTTCGTCCATCCAAAAAGCTTCCACAGAGATGGGTTTACGGGGAGTGGAAATGCCCCACAACGAATCTGTATCAGTTGGCCCAATATTAATAAACCCCTGCGGAACAGGTAACATGCCGTAAGGCGAAGGTTCCCGCCATGCCATGCCGGGTACGCCGACCAGTTCCCCGCCGCTTTTTGAAGACGTAGAACTCCCTCCGCATGCCGAGAAAAGCAGCAAACTTGCTATTAACAGAATCAGAAAGTTATGTTTCATCTAATTAAACTTATAAAATTCTAATACTTTTGTACTTGTATTTATTGTTTTTTGAAAAATTCAAATCCATAACATACGATAAAGTAATTTCATGACTTCCCGACGAAATTTTCGCAAGTCGGGTCGTGGAATAATCATAAGAATATCCCGCTTTAATATTCTTGAAATTAAGACCTATGACAAAAATCAAGGCCTCTTTCCAGCGATAGGATAACCCGCCCCAGATGAAATCGTTATACAACAGTCGCACAGTGGCGTCAATCTGAGTAAGCAACAAATCTGATTTTACCAGAAATGATGGCTGGAATTGATATAACGGATTACTAAGCTGAATATTGCCTCCTGCGGTTAAATAATATATTCGTCCGGTGTAGGTCGACGCCGTTTCGTTGAAATCGAACGACGGCTCGGTCAGCCTTGTTGACGATAATCCTGCGTACCAGTATTCGGTTGAGTAGCGCATGCCGAAATTTACATTTAGTTTTCTTCCGCTCACTTCCGATTGGGGGATTCCTGCATCCGACGGATTGTGATAGTCCGACCCTGATGGGGTGTATAAACTGCTTCCGTCAAACGACAGGGTACATAATCCGCCTTCCAGCCCCAAACTGAGCGTTCCTGAAAACAGTTTCAACTTGTAGGCATACTGTGCTGAAACTGTGGAAATAGAAAACAGCCCGATCTTTTCATTAAAAAAAGAAGCTCCCACGCCATGCGTTTTGCCTAAAAAATCAATTGCAGCCTCGCCTGCAATAAATGTGCTTCGCGGCGCCCCCGGCATGCCCAGCCACTGCATTTTGTGTAACGCCGTCAGGTGGGCTTTGTTGCGTTCCGTTCCAGCTTTGGCAGGATTGAAATAATTCTCAATCGCCCAGTATTGACTGAATTGCGCATCGAATTGCGCATACAGTTGTCCTGCAATCAAGAAGCAAACAATAAATACCGGCAGTTTTTTCATGCAAATGACTTATTCCAAAATGGACGATAACTATTTAATATTAACTGAAAAGCAACAATTAAATTGTGAGAAAAAAATATTTTAATATTATTTATGAAATAATAAGTTAATATAGAAAAGAGCTTTTTCTCATTCTTCATTTTTCCAAACGAGCCGTACGCTTGCTTTTT
The DNA here is from genome assembly GCA_031279795.1 of Bacteroidales bacterium. GTDB lineage: Bacteria > Bacteroidota > Bacteroidia > Bacteroidales > WRGA01 > WRGA01. The sequence continues at coordinate 3,369 of JAITHZ010000240.1, read as the reverse complement.
CGATTTCACCATTTAGTGGAGGATTCAGTTTGGACAGTTTTAAATCAATTTCTGTAAGCTGTTTCGAGTAATTCCGCAATGTCTTGACGATTCTTCCGGCTACATGTTCGAGTAGATGCGAGGGCTGTGCCATTTCTGTAGCAACAATTTCATATACAGCTGCATAATTCAGCGTATGTTTGAGATTGTCGGTTTGACAGGCTTTCAGGCAATCGGTTTTTATTTTCAGGGAAACGGTAAACCAGTTCCCAACTGTTCGTTCTTGTTCAAAAACACCGTGGCGGGCAAAGAAACGCATGTTTTCCAATAAAATATACGACTCAGTCATTTTGTGGCATTCTTATCAGCAGGGGGATGCGTCAGGTCAAACGAATCGGAGGAAACGTTCAGCGAATCGGCAGCGGCCGAACGCCGGAAAACAGGCAGATTCTGTAACCGTCCGGTTGGGCGTTGAGTCAATTCGCGCAGAGCAGTAAAATCTTTTGTATACATAATTCCCAGTCCCTGTGTAGTCAAGCCTGAACGTCCGTAATACAGGCTGTTGTCGTTGAAATGGCTGTAACCCTTCAGGCGAATATCGCCGCTTTTCGTCAATTTATATTCGATATCGAAATCGCCAATAAAATTGTTTGACTGATACAGGTTTTCCTGATATCCCAAACTTCCTTTCAAGATGACGCGGTCGTTAAAAACCGGCATGAAAATTTTCAAGCCGCCACGGAAGTCCTGCTGCCCTGCGAGGTTTGTCTGCGACTGGAAGTTGACGCCAATGCTAAAACGATTACTGATTTGCGACAATACTGTATTCAACTGCGACGACAAGGTGGATGAAACGACCGAAGCCAATTGAGAAGAACCTGAATTGCTGATAGATACTTGGCCTTGTGAATCAAATTGTCCGGTAAGCAGCAAATAAAAAGCCTGCTTCGTTATGTCGCTTTGTGTATAAATCAGGCTGTTAACTTTCCGCCTCACATCATCGCCAGAATTGGGGAGATCAATACTGGGTTTTATTTCCGGATGTTTCAGGTTTCCGGTAATGTTGATGATAACATCAACAGGGACTGTCTGCCGTCCGGATTCTTCGCTTAGCGAGGATTCGAGCGAAGATATGTCAGCATCCAGCGAATAAATTGCTTTTACGTTCAGTAGCGCACTGTAAGGGTCTCCGTTGAAAGAAATCGTACTTCCGTTTTGAATGGAAAAATTCTTTTTTATCAGTTCTTCCCATGAAAAGTTATACGCACCTTGTTGAAGCGTATAGGTTCCGAACAGTTCCAGATTGCCTGTCCGGTTATTATAGACTAAACGTAAATTTCCAGCGCCTTTTCCGCGCATCAAGTCATTTGTTTTCGGGTCCATGATCATCTGAATGGTAGCGTCGGGCGTTGCTTCGATTTGCAGAGTCAAATTTGTTTCAAATTTCGAAGCAAGCGGCTCATTTACGAGCGTAGCTTTGGAAGTCACCAAATCGATTTTCTTTTTTACAAATGTAACAAAATCAAGCGACGATGCCGAAATATTGTCAAAAAATGACAAGGTAAGCATACTGTTTCGTTCGCTTTGCATGTTCACATTGATATCAATTTTTTGCGTATCTCCGCTAAGGCGCACCGTTCCAGCGCCATAAACTGTACCGAAAAAAACGGGATTTTTTTTCTGTGTAGCATTGAATGCCAGAAGATTATTCGTACGTATTGTTACGTCGTAGGCAATATCCTTGAAATAATTGTGCCGAAGTGTAGCGGAAAGCATTGCCACATTCTTGTTTTTGTCACTGACCGTCGCATTACGCAGCCGAAAGGCATTTCTCCCCATAAACAGTGTATCGGAAAATGCATATTGGGTATTCAGGAAATCAACGCCAAATTTGACGTCTTTAAGATACGGATTTCCCTCGAAAGCAATAGTTTTAAAGCCGCCAGCCAGACGAACTTTCCCATATCCCCAGCCGGAAAAATTTGTCAGGACATTGGCAACAAATGGATTTATCAATTTCAAGTTCAGATGGTTAGCATCAAACAGCAGATTGAGTGAATCTTTTGTTGGGAAAATATGTCCATAAACAGTAGTTGGAAGACAATCAGGCTGCATGATTTCGCCATCAAGCAAGATGCCCTGTTTGTCCTCATCCCACTGGCTGAACATGTTCAGATCGCCCAGCACAGCGTCGTTGTATGAAAAGTCCTTCACAAACAGATTAGTAAAAAGTATCGGAATTCCAGTTGGCTTTCCGACAATGGTAAACTTGCCGGTAGCCAGTCCCCCAAAACCAAGTATTGGATTGTTCGTAAGCATTTCGATAAGCGCCAGGTTAGCGTTCGACAAGTCCATATAGAGCGTATCGGTAGCAGTTGTAGAATATGCTCCGTTCAAGCGAATATGTTCGTCTTCACTTTCCAGGGCAAATCGTTCGACCAATATACGATTGTCAACAAATTCCATGAACGACTGACGAATGAAAAAAACCTTGTTGCTCAATTCGAGGGTCGAGGGCTGCAGTTCGAGGGTCGTTCGCAATGTATTGTCCCATTCTCTGCAAAAAGAGGCGACAGCGTTCAATCGTCCGTTGGTGCAGGCGACGGTGTCATTGTTATCGAAAGCAATCGTAGCAGCAATGCTGTTATGTTGTGCATCAGCCTGTACTGCTATATCGGCAAATGTGTTTTTGGCCGCATTGACCCGTCTGGAATTCAGTGAAACATGCAAGGTTGACTCAGGATTTTCTATCAGTAATCTGGTCGCGAGCATGTTGTTCTTCAAAAAGATTAAATTCGGGAAATCGGTTTCAAGTTTAAATTTACCGGTTTTTCCGTTGAATGAAGCGTTAATTCGCGCCGGATTCACGATAGTTATCGGCAGGTTGAAAATGCGGGAAATATCTTCGGTATTTCCGATAATAAAACTTCCCGTAAAGTGATTTTCCTTGTTCATGTTCGCGTTCGCATCTGTTTTTTTGTAGTTGGTACGTTGTATTTTCGGTTGTTCCACTGTTGGGGCAAAGACAGAAAAATATTGGGCAAAAGCGCGTTTCATGTCTGGAATCAGAGTTGCCGGATGAATGAGGCCTGCAAGTTCCCCATTGATCAGATCCGAATGGAGAGTGATTTTCCGTTCAGGATATTCGCCATTGAGAAATAAGGCCAGCTCTTGAAAAAAAATGGCGTCATCATTTTTCTTAAAATGAATATCGTTCAAGCGAATCGAACCTTGACTGTCGTCTAAATTTCCTTGAAAATCGGCCTGAGCCGAAAACGATAGCTCCGAGTTCTCCTGTTTTTCTGTCAAGTTCAGCGCATCCAGTTTAAGTTTCGACACGTTAATATTCATGTTAAACACTGGACGATTTTTATCCAAATCCATCATACC
>JAITHZ010000175.1 GCA_031279795.1 Bacteroidales bacterium | reverse complement strand
TTACTACAATTATTTCGCCTGTTTTCCGGAAACGAGAAAAAGAGATTGCCGCATACTCTCGTTGCGGTTGCGATATGCAATACAGCCAACTGCGCTGGTTGCTAAGTAAATCGTATGATACACAGATAGGCAATCAGTATAAATTTTCTTCCATCAGGGATTATGCGGCATTCAGCAAGCAAGTGCCTGTGCATTCGTATGAAACACTTTTTCCATATATACAGAAAATGATTGAAGGGAAAAAGAATATTCTCTGGCCCGGACAAACAGTTTGGTTTGCCAAATCATCCGGAACCACCAACGACCGGAGTAAATACATTCCCGTGACCCGCGAAAGTCTCCGCCAGTGCCATTATGCCGGCGGTCGGGACTGTATCTCCCTGTATTTGCAAAACAACAGGAAAAGCCATTTTTTTTCGGGAAAAGGAGTGGTGTTAGGAGGAAGTTTGCGGAAATCGGAAATCTCGGACAAGGCGCTTGTTGGCGATTTGTCGGCAGTGATGATTAAAAACATACCTGAATGGGCGAATTTCTTGCGCACTCCGGCGAAAAAAATCATGCTCATGGATGACTGGACAGCCAAGATGGAGGCAATTTCCAACAGCGTTGTTCACGAAAATGTGACGAGCCTCTCTGGGGTACCATCGTGGTTTCTTGCATTAATCAAATACATTCTTAATAAAAACCGGAAAACGACGCTCACCGAAATTTGGCCTAACCTGGAAGTATTTTTCCACGGAGGAATTGGATTCGAACCATACATCGGACAGTATAAGGCCTTGATACCGTCGCCAAACATGCACTACATGGAAACATACAATGCTTCAGAAGGATTTTTCGGTATTCAAAATGATTTGAGTGACAAGACGTTGCTGTTGATGCTTGATTATGGTATTTTTTATGAATTTCTTCCGATGGAAAATCTGGAATCACCCGAACCGCAACTCTTGCCGCTGGAAGGAGTGGAAACAGGCAAGCATTATGCAATGGTCATCACCACCAACAGCGGATTGTGGAGATACATGATTGGCGATACCATTTGTTTTACGGAGAAAAATCCATGGAAATTTCTAATCACAGGACGTACCAAACAGTTTATCAATGCTTTCGGAGAAGAATTGATGGTACACAATGCCGAAGTAGCGCTAACAAAAGCCTGCCAGGAGACAAACTCCATCATAAAAGACTATACGGTCGCTCCGGTATATATGACCTCGAAAGATGTTGGTCATCATCAATGGATTATCGAATTCGAAAAACAACCCGATTCCCTGTTTCATTTTACAGAAATTCTTGACACAACGCTCAAAACGATTAATTCCGATTACGATGCGAAACGCTACAACAACATGACCCTGAAAGAGCCGGAAATCATCATTGCCCGAAAAGATCTCTTTTACCAGTGGCTCGAAAATAAAAATAAACTTGGCGGACAGTTTAAAGTTCCACGCTTGTGCAACGACCGAAAATACATTGAAGAATTGCTCCAAATGTGAAGTTTTTTTATGAAAACAACTTTTTTTACTGCGAGTTTAAAAGTTGTAACTGCAAGTTTGTATTTTTATGGAACAGGTTTTCGTTGAATGAATTATTACTGTTTATTTTAGCAGCTCCAAATTATTATCTTTCATTATTAAAATAAACAGGTATGAATGCATTTACTTTTCGAAGAAAAAAAGGACTTTTTTTGATGGCGCTTTCGTCTATCGCTTTCTTGCAGCTTTACGGCGGTGAAGTTGCAATTATCAATGAAAACATCCAGACGTGGAAAGCTGTTACGGCCTACAAGGATGGAACGCAGGAAATTCCGGTAAAAGATGGCGTCGGAATTGTGGAATTGACCCAAGTCGGTGTAACAAAATCAGGTTATCCGGATGGCATAACGGATGCCGGACCCTGTTCCGAAGGATATATTCGGATGTCGAACAGTCAAGGTTCAATGGTTAAGTTACCAGTCATTTCCGCCGGCGTTACGAAAATTGAACTGAACATCATAACAGCCGCCACAGCTGCCAGAACGGTTGATGTGAAAGTGATCGAAACAAGCGCCGTAAAAACATTAACAGGATTGGGTAAAACAGGCGGAACTTACACAATGACGGTCGGAACATCCGGCAGCACAACCCTTGTACTGGAAAATGTTACCGGCGGCGTTATTTACATCACCGACATAAAGGTATACCAAAACGGCGATACACCCGTCCCCAGTGAAGTTTCGCTGGCCACACTCGCGTACAGGACTGGAAGCCAGGATATATCAATTCCCGGTTTTAATCCGTCAAAAACCGACTACTCGGTAGAACTTCCAGCAGGAACAACGGCAATTCCCACCGTTTCGGCAACGCCAAATCCGGCAAATGCCATCCTCGTCATTACTCAGGCAACGCAGTTGCCAGGCAATGCAGTTATAACGGTAACATCCGCCGATGGAACGGCAGCCAAAGAATACACGGTGCGTTTCACGGTAGCGTCTTCCGGCACGAATCCACAGCCGGAAACACATGCAGCGCTGCCGTTGAATGTCAGCGGAAGCGCCGACAAGCCGCTGGAAGAAAATGACGGTTTCCTTGCTCAGAACCTGGGAACCCCAATGACAGACGGCGGCGCAAAATTCGAAGGAAGTAAGGCGCTGACAGAAAACAAACCAACACTTATCCTTGCATTCAATGAATCAGCCGGACAATTGTCCTTTGAAGCAAAAGGAAACAGAGCAGGAAGTCCAACCGGTTTCGAAGGTATTGATTTCGTGGTAGAAGAATCGCCCAATGGCGACGCCTACTCACAGCTTGCCGATTTGTCGGCTTCACTGACTACAAATGCACAAACATTCGGCGAGTATTCCATCAAAACCACAAGCCGCTTCATCCGATGGACCTACCGCAGTTCAATAAAAGGCAATATTGCATTGAACAACATTGTGTTGACAAAACAGACAACGGCTATCATTCCAATAGAAGAACAATCCGTTGCTGTGTATGCAAAAGATGGAATTGTGTATGTGACAGGAGCTGTTGGAGAAACAGCGGAAATAGTGGACTTTACCGGACGACTGTTGATTCGTATCCCTGTAATAGAACCGAAACAGGCCATCCTTGTAGGGACAAGTCAACTGATAATTGTGAAAATTGGAAAATCTTCGGTAAAACTGGCATTGTAATTAGCTTGAAGTGAATCAATCAATGACGCAGATTGTTATCTGCGTTATTGATTGATCGTATTTTTTATTTTAATCTATCTCAGATTTCCTGAAGTCTTCGAAAATCAATTGGATTTGATTTGGAAGAATTTGTCTTTATTTATCACGTGGATACGTTTTGGCGTGTCAATTTTTTATTATAATTTTTTGTGGAATTATTCCAGTAAGTTTGTATATTTGCGGGCTGAAATGAAAAATATGATAAAACTTACACAAATTCTCATTGTGCTTTCAGGCATCTGCTTGGCGTATGCACAGTCGCCACCCAAAAAGTCTCAGCCCAAATTACTCATAGCCATAACGATAGACCAGTTACGAAGCGACTACCTCCAACTGTTTTTTGATGGTTTTGGCGAACATGGATTCAAACGGCTGATGCGTGATGGTGTACTGTATACTGATGTTTGTTTTGAAATTCCGCATATTGACAAATCCACTGCTGCGGCTACCGTTTTTACCGGCGCTACACCTTTTTATCACAGCATCGCTTCCGATTATGTATATAATACCAGAACGAAAAAAATAGTATCTTCGCT
>JAITHZ010000111.1 GCA_031279795.1 Bacteroidales bacterium | reverse complement strand
TTCACAAGGATGGTTGGCGTATAACTGCCTTCAACATAAAAACTTACGCGCCCCGTGCCGCCATGCTTCGTCATTTCATAATCGCCCAACCTGTCGGGATAACTGAAATTGGAAACCGTGAAAGACGGAATTTCAGGAACGGTGAAGGAGGTTTGGAAGTAACAAGGAGTAGGAACACCATCCGGATATTCAATCTTTATGGTATGACTTCCTGTCGCTAATTGCTTCGACAATACATAATAGCTGTCTGTTTTGGTTATTTTATCATTATTCGGGCCGCCCGGCCGTGTATCGTAATTACCTTCCATTGTGATTATGTAATGTGTACTGCCTGCGTAGGGTATTTTGATGGTCGTGTTGTTATCTTCCTGACATTTGGGCGGATCAATGACTAAATCAGTTCCGGCAGGGAATTGGAGAGGAGGAAGGTAATAAAAAGTTTTTGTAGATGTGGATAAAGAAACAAAATCGGTATCATAATGTAGATGCCTTCGGGTTCTGAGAGTAAATTGTTGGTATGGATTGAGTATACTAGGAAAATTAATATAAATCTGGTTATCATAGTATGAAAAGCTAGATATTGTTCTCCAACTACTCCCTTCCGTTTTAATCTCTACTTCAGTTGAGCTACCATCACCGTGCATTTCCAATTCAATTTTTATTCTGTCATTGGGACATCCATAATTTTCATTTTTTTTATTATCTTCAGCATCAACAAAATATATGTCCTTTATTATTGCAGGACCATCGAACCAGAGGTCAAAGCAATAAACAAAATAACAATGAAACAGACACAGATCTCCGCCCATCATCAGATTAGTCATGTCATAATTCACGAAGCTACTCCCACATTCGTTTGATATAGTACATGAAATCGGTTTATCATTAAAAATTATATAATATGTGTCAGCATTTACGGCCACAACAGTATCTAAATTAACATAGAAATCTTTTTGTTCGCAATGCATGTGAACTATTGTATTCGGTTTGTATGCTTCTTGCATTGCATTTAGCTGCAAACGAAACAAATTTTCTCCTTCAATTTGTCCGCTTGCTTTCTCCATTCCAAATGTTGCAAACATCAAACCAATCCATATCTTCAAAACTGTTTTCATCATTTTGCATTAATTTTATTTTTTAATCCATTTAAAAGTTATTTTTTTGCAACTTTCATCTTCTATTTCCCGACAACAAATATTAATATTGTCGCAAAATCACTAACCACTAATCACTAACCACTAATTAATTGCTTGCCACTGGATTATACATGGTAAAAATCACCTCAGAAGAGACGGTATTCCGGCCGGGCAGCGTGTAAGAAGCCTTTACTGGATAATTACCCTTGAATACAACCGGCGGATAGTCGCGGTTCAGTATTGCGATTTCGGCTGCCGACAGCGAGCCGCCTTTCAGCGCACGTCTGCCGATTTCGTTTTTTGCTGTAAACAAATCCTCGGCGCAGTGTTTTGCCAGCGAATAGCAGAGGATGCCGGTTGTTCCGTAGCCCATTGGCGTGTTGAGGGTAATTTCCTCGTCAGTCAGCAATTTTGCCGAAGTTTGCGACTGAGAGATGGCGACTTTGTCGACCGGCCGCGCCAGGTAACTTTGCGATTGATACATACCGTCGTAGAGCGTTTGCGTGAACCACTCCGTCTGGTTTACTTGTGCCGAGAGAGTGATGGTTTTTATGTTCACGTTCGGGCTGCCCATTTCGTAGGCGTCAAACAGTTCCGGCTCACGCAGATTGGTCTTTATCAGGTGAATATACGGATAAATCACATCCCGCCAGCCTTCCGAAGGTTTCTCAAATGACCGGATTTTATCGGCAAAGGTATTGTAGCGGCTCGTGCGGAACGAAAGTTTGTAAATTTCCATTTCTGTCTGTGCAGAGAGCGCGCCACTTGCCGTGCGGCGAGTGATTTCCGCCGTTCCTGTTTCCGTGTTTTCTAACTGCGTGGTTGTTTCGGAGATGTTGCTTGTCATAGAACCTGATGTTTGTGGAATGTTCACAATTGCCAGGCTGTAGATCGCATTGTTTTTCAGCGAGATATTATCCAGCGGAAAAGTGATTTCCATCTGCACGCCTTTGACCGAACTGCCTGTGCTGTAAGAGAATGACTTTTCTATTTTCTCGTTTCCGGCGGTTATCCGCAGTTTCTGGTCGTATCCCTGCGGCTTATCCGACGTAAACAGGTAGGAATAGTTTTTCGTAAGCAGTAAATAACCCTGGTTGTGTTCCTTTGGATAGAAATTATACTGACGATCAAGAGGATACGTGTAAGCAACATGTTCGGGCAAAATCTCTTTCGGGCGATCGCCAGTGCGGAAAGTCGCTCGTTTTTCCTCGTACACCGGTTTGCCGTTGTCTTTCACTGCTATCCAGTTGTTACCCTGCTTTTTCATGAAGCCTACTTTGGCATACAGTTCTACATCTTTTTGACTTTCAAGCGGTTCTTCGAACGACAGCATGCAAATTGTTCCTTCTTTGTTGATTTCCTGTTTCCGTGATACCGTTTGGTTACCCTGCTTGTATTTGACGGTAAATTCTTCCAGGACAGCCTTGTACGTGCCTCGCGAACCATCCTCGTCATCAATCGTCATCTCCTGATTTACGGCAATGTTAAACACCGCCTGAGGAGCAGCAAAGACGTTCACGTCCCGGTCGCCTTCGCCAGGGGTGAGCTGCGCAATGATGTCCTCGCCAAACGGCGAACCGCCAACTAATTTACATTCCTTCCCCAGTTCAAATTCAAAATTGCAATTTCCTTTTATCAGGCCGCCCAGCACGCGGTAACGCCCGCCAACCGAGCCGGCAAACCAGAACGGATTCGGACCTTTGCCTTCCAGCAAGACTGCCGCCGATATGTCAAGAATGGAAAACCGGCGACGTTTACCGAAAACTCTTGCCTGTAACCCGATATCGGCGTCGACATAAGCCCATGCCTGCGCCTGTGCGAACCAGCCGTTTAGTCCGGGGTCGCCGCTGACGCCTTCGCAGGTTTTGCCTCTAAGACTGGTAAGCATAAATTCCGTGCCCAATCCCAAGTGCATTCTGGCGTAAAAAATCAGGAACGAAGCATCCAATCCTGTTTGAAAGCTCGCTCCAAAGGCGATTCCGCGCCCAGATTCAAGTTTGTCGGCGCTGCGGCTGTTCAGTTTGTCGCGTTTGGCGGAGCTTAACATCATCAGCACGTTATTTGGCGGAGGCGGCAACTCCGGAATGTTGCTGCCCAGCATGAAATATCCGTCTAATTTCGCCAGTTTCAAGACCTCAATTCCCAGCCGCTCGGAAGGCGTGCCCATGTACAGATGCCAGCTTTCGGGCGAAATGTATGCGTTTGCCCAGCCCAGACGGTCGTTCGGGCCGACGCCCCTGATGATGCCGTAGGCGTTGAGATAGGCGCTCATGTCGGCGTTGAAACGGTCGTTGACGTTGTCGTACTCAAACAGCAGCGAGGCAGACAGCAGACTGCGTCCCCTGTTTTCCGGCGTTCCAAGTTCGGATTTATTCCCTTTTTGTGGCTCTTTTCCGCCAACCTTGCTCACATACGAGCCAAGATTGTCGGCCAGCGTTCCCCATTTTTCGGGAGCGTCCATGAATGCTGCATCGCCGCGCAACTGAACGAAATTCAACCCGCCCCGACTGTTGAACTGCATTTCGAAACCAACCTTCGCATTAAAGGCTGTTTCCGAAGCCTTTAGCGCAAATTTGGCGCTGGACATCAACCCAAAACCTACCTTTTTGTCGGGAACATAATTGATGCCCGACAGCGATTGTCCGAAATTCAAATCGGCTGCTTTTCCGGAGCTGACGTCCGGATTTTGCGATTTTCCGCTTTGCTGCATCCGCTGGTAAAGGCCGCCGCCAAAGCCATAGAGCGAAAAGGCTGGCGGAATGGGAATGCCGTTCGTCACGCTGGCCTGGTAAAATACATCGGCCAGAAAATACCGGAAATCGTCTTTTTTTCCGAAAATGCCGACTGCATCGAAATCAAATTTCCTGATTAATTTCAGACGAATATCTCCGCGAAAGCCGTCGCCGTAAATTGCGTCGCCGTGCCTGAACCACACTCCGCCGCTAAGACTGAACGCACTGGATTCGTAGCTGACGTTTACTTTGTCGACGACTATGCGGTCGAATTTCCATTTTTCGTAATTCCCTAACAGTTTGATGCTTGCGTCTCCGCTGATTGACGGTGTCTGATTGGTCAGTCCGATTTTGCCTGTGAACTTCAGGCCTGTCCCGTCGGCGTCGTTGAAACTGTTTATATCGCTGAGCGACAACTCAAAACCGGCTATGCTTGGGGCTCGAAGCGAACCCTCTACGCCAATCCGTCCAATCCGAACGTAGGGAGCTTCGCGACTGAGTATCAGGTTTTCAAACGAAATGTCGGGAACGGAAAAGACTTTGGTCGAATCGCTGCCAACCGGTGCGTTGACGGTAAGTTTGCCGGTGGCGTCGATGGTCGGGTAAAGCTCGCTGTCGCGGTACTGTATCTTAATGGTTGTCAGTTCGTTGAGCGTCAGCGTACTGCGCAGCACGGGGAAATCGTAAGCGCCGGATACGTTCGCCCGAAACTCGTATTCGTCGCGCAACGGATTGAACGTGGCAACGTAGGGAAGCAGCGAGTTTTTCCCGAATGGCGGAATGTTCAAGTCTCCGCTCAGCCCAAAACCGATGACGCTATTTTTCAGCACGTTGATCGAAAATCCTGTCAGTGAGGCGTCCCATGATTCGCGACTGATGGCCGAACTGGGAATGATGTTCTCGGCTGAGGCATTTCCCGAAAAGCCGTTTTCGTCGAATAGCGCTTCGCGTAACGCCAACACAGCCCGTTCTTTCGTTTCCGGCATCCTGAAAAATGCCGGCAGACTGACCGACGCCTCGGCAATGGCAACGCCCCGCCAGAGTTTTTCTACCGCCGCACCCGTCGCCCCGAAATAGCCATTGGGAAAATGCATCATGCCTGCGTTTTCCGTGTCGCTCTGGTCAATGGTTGCTCCGCGCAACGTAAAGATCATATCGTCCAGACCCTTAAGCATAAACCGCTGGTTGACGTCGACCGTCGCCAAGTAATTGTCGAAATCCTCGAAATGCGCGTCGAAACTTACGCCAAGAGGCTTGCCTGTGGGCGTGCCGTCGGGATTGACGGCAGTGATTTTGTCGGAGGTAGCGAGCCACGCTAATTTGGCATCGAACTGCTCTATGCCGTTGCACCCAAATGTTGCGCTCGTGCCTTCTTTTACAATGATTGAGGAGTGGCGGCCGATGTCGCGGCGGACGGGGGCAATGAGGGTGAGACGGCCGGTAGTGCCAATACCGTTTTTGCCGGTAAGAGTTGCTTCTCCCTCAAAAGCAATGGGTTGGTTGCTGTCTTTGAATTTGAAGGCGCAGGTGGCGTAGATGCGATTTTTACGTGTTTGCTCATCGTAAATTATTTCGTGAATAATCAGTTCATAGCCGCTATTATCGCTTTTAATGCCAACAGGAAGTGGAATTTGACTGTTGCTTATTAGTTCCGACAGCGATTGTACATAATTGCCTGCCTTCTGTACCACATCAAGCATGGTAAAGGCAGCGTCCATTTTTTCCTGTTGATCACGGGTAAGTTCGGCTGTTTTACCTAATTCAAGGTAAATATTGTCATTTATGCCTTGCCCGTAAGAGGCAATAGATGCAAAGGCGAATAACAGTAAAAGATATAAATATTTCATGTGCTTGTGTTTTTATATTATCCATATTCTATTTATTTTCAGGACCTTTCAATTCATACTTCCCTCTGTTATCAAGCATCCACTGATAGACTATGGGTAAATATTTTTCAACATCAGTGCATTTCCAATTTGTATATGCACCTTTAGGAGTAATAACAAAATCTCCATCCTCATCATGTATATAACAACATTTTGGCAATGGAACATTCTTAAACATACGGTCTATTTCGTTATAAAAATATATTCCTATTGGATATTCTTTTGTATAAAAATCTCTTACACGATTTTTTAACAATAGCAGCGGAGCCGTTGCAAAATAAGATTCCTGTGTGCCAATATAGCATAAACCGCCAAAAATATCCCCAATTTTAATAAAAGTAGACAAATATAACTCCGTGGGATATTTTATTAGTTTATCTATTGAAGACAATATTTTACTTAAAGAATCTATTTGTTGTCTATAGTATTCTATTTGTTGAACATTATACGCATCTTGCCGGGCTTTATAATCTTTATAATCCAACTGCGCTAACATTTCTTGTATGTCTATGTCGGTATAATGATATTGTTTACCATATTCTTCTATTAATGGCGCCATTGCATGAACTTTGTTTTTTGCAAAACCATATACTATCCTTTCAAGTTCATATAGCGATTTACCTGCATAATTACTAACATTTTTCTGGAGGTATTTCATATTCATACTATCGCAGTACTGTTGTAATGTCAACCCTGCGTTTTCTGCATTTCTAATTAAGCTTCTTTTACTATCATATAATCGTTCTTCCTCTCCATGCAACTCTCTGTCATACGGTTGAAGTTGCCGTCGGATAGCATATAAACTGTCTTTTTTATGCTTCAATGCGGCATACCCCAAAGTATCTGAAATGGAATAGAGCGGTTTGAAAGAAGATGCAATCAGTTCCGCCTCTTCCTGTGTATAATTAGGGTTTACAAACATTTTTTTGCATTGTTCTATTATTTCAGGAGTATAAAGAGAATCCGGTAAATAGTTTATTGAATAATAAGTAGCATTATTGCCTATATAACGGTAACAATATTTGAAGCCCATATTAACTAAATTGATTATCAGTTCCTTTTGCCACAAATTGATTGTTTTTTCATTACAGTAATACAACACATAAAAGGCAGATATGCAATTAGCCATTTTTTTATTGATATAAA
>JAITHZ010000327.1 GCA_031279795.1 Bacteroidales bacterium | reverse complement strand
ACCGTCCCAATTAACGTTTTGTCGACCAAACATACCATAAAACCAGTATCCACCGTCGTTGAAGTCGCCAGAAACCCAGGTTACAATATTTGCATCGTAAGCCCATGTGCCTGGTGCATCGGACAATACGCCCGCCGTGTAATCAATTACTTTCAGCGTCACCGGATAGCGCGTGGTTGGTTGAGTGGAAGGGTCAGGAATGACTAATTCGGTATGCCCCGAAACCGTACCGTTGGCAGCTACCGCGAAAATCAGGTTATTGCCATCGTCGCCAATATAACCGAACATATTCGGATTAATTGGTTGCCAACCAAGCGTTTTGGCATACGGGTTCCATTTGTAACTCCCTTCGGTTGCCTGCAGGGTGATTGTCCATTCCCATGCATCTGCGGTTTTCTGCAGCGAACCGGTTGGCGTGCAGCCGGTATCGTGATACATCGGATACCACCAGTCGCTCGGCGAACGCGGGTTCTGAGCAGCAAGTTCATCGCTAATCCAACAAAAGATGTTGGTTTCGTTATTATCATTTACCTTGTTGGTAATCGTCCCTTTTGTCTGATCAACTACTTTAAGGGTAACTGTATATCCCCAACCATTGATCAGAGATGCGACACAAAAAATTGACAGAATCAGCTCCTTTTTCATTAAAATACAACCGTTTTGTATGTATTACCATTTATTTTTACAAGATAAACTCCTGCCGGCAATGCTTCTGCAAAACTGCCTGTTGCCGTAATGTTTTTCAGCAGCGCCCCTTGCAGTGAATAAATCTGCACGCTGGCCGTTCCTCCGAAGGTTGCACGAACAAGTCCTTTGCCGTTTGCAAGCTGTATTTTACCCTGCTGCAAAGCTGCCGCAGAAGTCGGTATATCTTCGGGCGAAGTCAGTGAAAGATTTTTGATGGTGAAATCAAAACTGCCGTTCCACGTAGCTTCCCGCAGAATGACGAAATACATTCCATCCGCATCAGGAGTCAACTGACAGTCGGAAGTCGATTTATCTAATTTCTTGGCAATGGTTGTAAACGGAATGTCTGTACCTGAAGCCCATTCGCCTTGCCAGCTTACTGCACGAAGTTCGCCAACAAGCAAATCTTCAGCTATTTCGCCTACAGGCGGGTTTCCGTCAATGACAAAGGTCTTTCCGTTTTCCGGCACATTGTCTTTCGTGATATAAAGCTGGAACGCAACGCCAACAGGAGTCCCAACGGTCGTTACATCACAGTCGAACGTATAGGTTTTTCCGCCAAGCAAATACACCGGCTGATAAATCAGGAACCGGCTCATGTCTGTATTGTTGGTTAAATGCAATCCTGGTGCATTCCATGTTGCATTAGTTTGCTGCATCGACACCGTCGGATGCGGTTCGATAACAGAAGCCCATTTGCTTGCGTCTGCCATACCGCCGCCTGTAATTTTATTGGCGTCAGCCGATTTTTCAAAAATCGTTACGGTTTGCTCGGCATAGTTAGTTGCATCAACTGCGCAGCGAATGGTGTATGTTCCTGCCGCAGCAAAAGTATGCGACAGCGTAGCCGTTGTTTCAGCTACACCTGTTCCGTTGACAGTCCATTGACACGGTGATGCCGCAGTACTGGCTGTAAACGTGTATGGCGTTGCTGTCAAACCGATGTTTTTCAGCATCGGGCCACCTATGGACAGATTGAACGGATAAGGTAAGGTAAAGGTAGCTCCCCATACCGTAGTCGGATCTCCACTATTAAACCGGACAGCCGCAGCAAAAACATATACGCCGGGGCCGTCAGTTGCCAGAGCCTTCAAATCAATGTCTTTTCCTGATACATGATGCAACCGGTCATTTCCGCCAGCGCCTGCTTCATAGTCAATTGGCAATGTCTGAAAGGATGACAAGGGTGGTGCTGTTGTCCCCTGTTTGTAAACACTGTACAGGAGTACATTGGCGTCTGTTCCCACAGGTCCCCACGAAATAGCTGCTGCGCCGTCTAACTTCAGCGAGGCAGGAGTTCCCAGATTCACGCCATCTAACCACGGCAAGGTGTTCAAATCAGGATGGTACTCGTTTGGTTCAGTCAGCGAGTTATCCCACCAACTTTGGTCATTAAGTTTGTAATAGACGGTTGTCCCGTCTACAATCAGCGATACCGCCTGCGGGCCTGGACCTTGCGCCCAGGCCATTGTTGCTGAAAGCAACATCGAAAAAAACGTAACCTTTTTCATTGTTTTGATAATTAAAAAATTTTAAGAAATAAATAAGTGATTCTCACATGCCGATGGAAATTTTATGTGTTTCGGAATAATGTCGATTGAAAATTCGTAACAGATAAAATCCTTCCGGTATATTTTTAATATGAATTTGATTTTCTGTGTTTTTCAACTGAATCGTTTTAACAGTTATTCCTGATGAGGAAATAATTTCTGCTTTGCAGTCAGGAAGCATTTCCGAGTTCGGTACTGCGTTGATGTTCAGCATATTCGTTGCAGGAACAGGAAAAACCGAAAAACGTTCACGGTCAGCCACAACTGGATTGACGGTGGTCAGTTCGGCGCTTTCAAACCGCCACTGACGATTCAGCTGCCCTTCGTATGTTCCCCAAAGATGCAGTTTCTTTCCGTTTTCGTCGGAAGGGCCATCCACATCCAGCGACTTTTGCGCCATTACATTCACGATGGAATAAATGCCGCTTTCGACTTCGGTGATGTTCCAAAGCTGACTATTGTTCGCTGCCAAAGGCTGTAAACGCACATCAGCGCCATCGTTGTTGCCCATTGCCTGCAAATAAAGCCCCGAAAATCTGGAACGGATAAAATAATTGCTGTCTCCGGCGTACTCCAGCGTCCAGCGTTGATTATCGTTGTCAAACGACCCGCATTCCCATTGCTGTAATTCTGCTCCTGCACTGCTGTTCCGGTCTTTTATGTCAAGTACTTTGTTGCTGTACACGGAATAGATGTAATACACATCGGGAAAATTTCCTGTGCCTGTATTTGCGGTAACGGTAATTTCTGCCGATGCGGTTTTGTTTTCGTTGAGTGTTGTTGCGGTGATGGTAGCGTTGCCTGCAGCTATTCCGAGCACAAGTCCGGTGTTGTCGACTGTGGCGACGTTGGTATTGCTGCTTGTCCATGCAACAGCTTTTAACGTTGCATTGGCAGGCAAGACAGTTGCTGTCAGCTGAACCGTTTGAAACCTTGGCACGGAAACGCTTGTTGGGCTGACCTCAACCGAAGTTACAGGGATTTCAATCGGTTGCTGTCCCCATATCAAACTTGCAACTGTTTTACCTTCGAGCGTGTACGTGCAGGAATTGCCCTGATATTGAATATCGAAGGTTTTGGCGCTGCTGGCCTCGTTGAACACCACAAGCGAAGCAGACCCGTCGGGATTGGTGAAAGCCGCGTGCATCAGGCTGTTGTCAGTGGAAGAAGAGGCTATGCGCAACGCGCCATCTTTGGCAATTTTGGAAAAATGTGCAATTGTGTAATACGAAACGTTGCGCGTAATGTTTTTCGTGCTGCTGTTGACAGTAACTGCTCCTTTGCAATCTTCGCAGGTATTTTCGTTATGCGGTTGCCAGTTCTCGTTCGAGGCAAAGTTCCATGCAAGAGCCGTTTTTCCCCAATTATTTACTGAGCCGAGCATCACGTTTTTTATATGCCATTCAAAATCGCTACCAAAATTTCCGTTTGCTGCCGTGTACTGTTCGGTAAAATAGACGTCTTTTCCAGTTGCGTTATGAACGGTTGTCATCGCGCTGATGTCGCCACCGTAGAGGTGAAATGCTGTGCCATCAATATACTGGCTTTGTGCAACATAAATCGGATATGCGGTGTTGTCGCAGTTGTGGTCGTAACCAATAATTTTCACATTGCGTATGTATTCAGGATTTGTGCTGTTTTTCAACAATACTCCCAGATAACCATTTACAAAATCGTATTGCTGTTCTTTCGTCATTTCCATTGCGGGGTTGTTGCCTCCGTTAAGTGGCTCGTTTTGAACTGCAATAGCATAAATATCAAGTCCATGACTGTGCATTGCGTTAAGGTAGTTGAGAAAATACTGCGCATAATCGGCGTATTTGTCCGTGCGCAAGCGTCCTCCCCATGCAAGATAGTTGTTATCTTTCATCCATGCAGGCGCGCTCCAAGGCGTAGCAAGCAGTTTTACATCAGGATTAATTGTTTTAATTTCCTGTAAAACGGGAATTAAGTATGTTAAGTCAGGTACTGTGAGTGAAAATCCTGCGCTTTGATTATCGTGATATGTGTAACTGCCCTGCGACAAGTCAGTCGCTCCAAGCCCGATGCGAATAAACGAACTGCCCAGTCCGCTGTTTTGCGAGAAAACTTCGCTGAGAAGCGCCTGACGATTTGCCTGTGTCATCTGCATTAGCCAATATGCGCTGCCCTGCGTCATTGTCCAGCCAAAGCCGTCAACAGTTTGAAATGTGCTTTGCGGATTGATTGAGATTTTTGCGGAATTGCTGCCATTGCCGTTTGCAAAGACTCCGTCAGTTTGTGCCTGCAATTTTTTACTCTCGCTGCAAGAGGTTTTCCACGACTGCACCGTTTGTGCCTGCGTCTGTACACAGCACACAGCAAAAATACAGATAATTAACATTAGAATTTTCTGTTTCATTAAAATGTTTTTTATGTTGAGAGAATTAAAAAGAGAAATATTTTTTGTGTTTTCATTTTAAATTAATGGTTGTAATTTTTTAACCGTATTTTCTTCTATTTAACCACTAACCACTAATCACTTACCACTTCATAGACACCACTGCTTTTGCGGGCAAGATGTATGAAAAGTGATGCGAGCCGTCGTCGATTGTGACGTCCATGTTTGATTCGTTTTTGTTTAACAAAACTAATGCATGCGTACCGTCTGCGTTTTCAAAAGCGGACATCACAACGCCTGCGGGCTGATAACCGCTCAAGCCGATGCGTGTTGCGCCGGGCTTTACCACGCTTGCAAGGTGCGCAATGACGTAATAATGCGAATTGCGGGTAATGGTTTTAAAGTTTGTATTGTCGATATCAACCGCGCCGTAGCAAGTTGTGCAGCCGCCCTGACGGTTCGGACCTCTGTCGTTATCAAGCATTAAATTCCACACAATAACTGCTTTGCACCAATTCGTAACTGTGCCAAGCCCTAATTCTTCCATATCGCGCAGCAAACTTTTTTCGAGGTTGCGCCCGTCGTTCCAAGTTCCGATTGATGCTTCCGAAAAAATCAGTTCCCTGTCAGGCTGTTGGCTGTGAATATCGTTGAGTTCGGAACGGTTGCCGCCGTAGTTGTGATATGCTGCGCCAATCACCAGGTCGTTGTCTACGCCTGAATTATAAATTTTGACGGGGTAATCATTCTGGTCGCCCATATTGTCGTAATTATAATTGTGGTCGAAAAGGTAGATTTTGGTGTTTAAGCCTGCTGCTTTAATTTTCGGTACGAGTCCGCTGTTCAGAAAATCGCGCTGTTCCTGCCATCCCATAAACAGTGATGCGGAATTTCCGCGATTGAGCGGCTCGTTTTGTGGCGTAACAGCATAAATTTTAATTCCCTGCGTTTCAAATGCCTGTATCCATTTTACGAAATATTCGCCATAATCGGCATAGCAGGCAGGGTTGAGTTGTCCGCTTGTCCATGAGTTGTGGGGTTGCAAGTCGGTCAAATTATTCACCTTCATCCAGCGCGGGCAAGTCCATGGCGAGCCAAGAATTTTGATATTCGGATTTATTGCCAGCATTTCTTTGAGAACAGGAATAACATATTGCGTTTCTTCAGCAGTAAGCGAAAATCCTGCCTCGCGGTTGTCCCAGCAGGTGTATTCGCTCAACGAAAAATCGGAACATCCGATTGAAATTCTGATATAACTGAAGCCGAAATTATCGGGCGAATAAGTCTCTTTAAGAAATGCGGCACGGTCGGCAGCCGTCATTTGCATCAGATTGAAGCAAGTTGAACCTGTAACAGCCGCGCCAAAACCGTCAATTGTCTGAAAACGTTCCGCAGGTTTTAGTTTAACGGTGGTTGCCAGCGTAAATGGTTCGTTGCTGAAGTCAATTTTTGTCAATTTCAAGTCAGACGAGCGCGATGCAGTTGTTACATAAATTGCAACATCGGAATGTTCTGTCGTTCCATTGCCGTTACCGTTATCGTTGGCTGGTGCGTCTTTGCACGAAACTGTTGAAAAAGCGAAAACACTCGCAAAAAGAAAAATATTATCTAATTTCATTATTTTATATTAAAAAATTCATACAGCCTGCGTCCCAGCCCTTCACAGGGGCTGGGCGCGACTGATTGACTACTTATTTAACTAATACCTTTTTACCGAAACCATCAACACGGACGAAAAACAAGCCAC
>JAITHZ010000303.1 GCA_031279795.1 Bacteroidales bacterium | reverse complement strand
TTTGGTAGAGGTTTTTTTTACCTCTGCCACTTTCACACGCCTTGCCGACAAAAATACGGAACTGTACAAACAGCAGTGGGAGGAAATCTACTTGATGCTGAAAACAGAATTAAGATAATGCTAAATTCAAACAGAATATAATGAAAATCATTCAGTTACCAAAAATTTTAGACAGGCGTGGTAATCTCTCGTTCATCGAAAGCGAAAATCATATACCGTTTAAAATCGAACGTTGTCATTGGATATACGATGTGCCGGGCGGTGAAAAACGTGGTGGACATGCTTACAAGACAAATCAGGAATTTATCGTCGCCTTGTCAGGCAGTTTCGACGTGGCGCTCAACGATGGTCGTGAAGAAAAAGTGTTTCATCTGAATCGTTCGTATTACGGGCTGTATGTTCCGGCAATGGTTTGGAGGCAAATGGAGAATTTTTCGACTAATTCGCTGGCGTTGGTTGCCGCATCCACCGGATTCGACAGGGAAGACTACATTTACGATTACGAGGATTTCAAACGGCTTGCAAGATGAAAAAAACAACGGTTTACGACTGCACGCTAATCGAATTAGACAAGCATCACCACGAGAAGGGAAATATTTCGGTGGTGGAAAACGGTAAAACCGTGCCTTTTGGAGTGGAACGGACATACTATCTGTACGACGTTCCGGGCGGAGAATCGCGAGGCGGACACGCTCACCGAGAACTGCAACAGTTGATTGTATCCGCAAGCGGAAGTTTCTCGGTTACGCTGGACGACGGCGAAGTGAAACGCACATTTTTGCTGAATCGCCCCTATCACGGACTGCTGATTGTGCAGGGAATATGGCGTGAATTGAATGATTTTTCTTCCGGTTCGGTATGTCTGGTGCTTGCCTCGCACAAATACGACGCGGCGGATTATATAAGAAGTTATGAAGAATTTTTAGAATATAAGAAATGAAACAGTTAACAAATACTTTACAGGAAATGTATGGTCTTCATTTCAGGTTTGTCAATGAAGATGACGCTCAATTTATCTTGAAATTGCGAACGAATCCGCATTTATCCCGTTACATTCATTCTACATTGAATGATTTAAAAACTCAAAAAGAGTGGATTCGGCGGTATAAAGAAAGAGAAGAAAAAGGAGAGGAATATTATTTTATTTTTTTTAAAGACAAAACTCCTGTCGGCTTAAATCGCATATACAATATTCAAAACAAGGTGTTTACTACAGGAAGTTGGATATTTGACAAAAGTGCACCTTTAGAATGTGCCGTAATTTCGGCGTTGATTGTCAGAATTGTTGCTTTTGAATGGCTTGGAATGGAGTTGGAAAATGGGTTTGACGGATGTCATGAAAATAATAAAACAGTGTTGAAGTTTAATCGAATGTTAGGTTTGCAAGAATCCGGGAAAATTATAGATTACAAAGGAACATACATTACAATGACACTAACGAAAGCTGATTTTGAAAAAAATAAAGAGAAATTCATTCGATTGTTAAATTTGGAATAATATGAAAGCATTTATTTTCCCTGGACAAGGATGCCAACGCGAAGGAATGGGCAAGGAATTATATGAACATTTTTCCATTGCGAAAGAAATGTTTGAACGTGCAAACACTTTTTTAGGTCGTCGAATTACCGATGTTATGTTTTATGGGGATGAAATTGCCCTGATGGAAACAAAAAACACACAACCGGCTGTTTTTCTCTACGAAGTTGTCCTTGCATTAACGCAATCGGAGATTAAGCCGGATGTCGTTGCAGGTCATTCTTTGGGCGAGTTTGCGGCTTTAGTTATCAATGGAACAATTTCATTTGAAGACGGCTTAAACTTAGTATTAAACAGAGCATTAATTGCGCAGAAAGTTTGCGAACAGTATGATACGGCAATGGGAGCGGTCATTGGCTTACCGGATGAATATATCGAAAAACGAATAAAAGAAATATCCGAAGAATCAGGCGAAAATATATACTTTGCTAATTATAATGGACCAGGACAAGTCGTGATAACCGGTTCAAGACAAGGTATTCGTTTGGCTTGTAAGGCATTGAAAAATGAGGGAGCAAAAAAAGCGGTACCATTGGCAATTGGCGGTTCTTTTCATTCTCCGTATATGGCAAAGGCACAGGAAGAATTGGGCAACATCATTGAAAAAACAACATTTAAAACGCCAAGTATTCCTATATATCAATGCGTAGATGGGTTGTCACATATCCGTCCTGACGAAATAAAAAGAAATCTGGTGCTTCATATAACGCATCCGGTTTTGTGGACTTCAATGACACAAAATATGGAAAAAGATGGAGTGATGGAGTTTTATGAAGTTGGAACCGACGATACGCTCCAAAAAATTGTGGCACGAATGTGTCCAGATAAGCAAGTAACTTCTTTGTGGGAAATACCCACATACAAAAATATTAATTTATTAAAAAATAAACAACTATGACATTAGAAAAATTTATTGAAAAATTTGTAGCAGAATTTGAAGAAACTCCCGCCGAACTATTTACGGCTGATACTGATTACAAAAAATTAGAAGAATGGAGTTCGCTTACGGCATTGTCTATCATTTCAATGGTTGATGAAGAATTAGAAAAACGGATTACAGGTGCCGATATCCGCAATAGTACAACTATAAAAGATTTGTACGAATTATCATTATCAAAATAAGATAATGTATAACCCCTATTCATTAACAGGAAAGACGGTATTGGTTACAGGAGCATCCTCCGGCATTGGGCGATCTGTGGCGGTAGAATGTTCTAAAATGGGTGCAACAGTCATCATTACCGGACGTAACAAAGAACGTTTGGATAGTACTTATTCGATGTTGGAAGGTACGGGTCATCAACAATTCGTAGCCGACTTGTCTGCGCATGCGGATATTGAACGGTTGGTTGACTTTTGCCCCACCCTGGATGGTGTGTCCAATAATGCAGGTATAGCAAAGATTGTTCCGGTTAAATTTATTTCTAAAAATTCATTGGAGGAAATACTGAATACCAATACAATAGCGCCAATACTTTTGACTCAAATGTTGGTCAAGCGAAAAAAAATAAAACATCCGGCTTCGATTGTTTTTACGTCTTCGTTGTCGGGCGTTTATTGTGTACACTATGGCGAGTCGATGTATGCCACCTCAAAAGGGGCTTTAAACGGCTTTGTCAAAGGAGCGGCCTTGGAATTAGCTAACCAGCAGGTACGTGTTAATTCGGTTAATCCCAGTATTATACAAACGGCTATTTTTGAAAATGCAGG
>JAITHZ010000241.1 GCA_031279795.1 Bacteroidales bacterium | reverse complement strand
ATCGGGAAAACGCCTGAGGAAAAAGAGCAGGAGCAAATTTCCGAGTACATGGAAAAACTGGAAGAAATTGACAGGCGTTCCGGCGCGCCCCGCCGCATTCGGGATATTGCCATTTTGCTTGACAATATTGATAATTCCCTAAAGAGCATTATAACCGAACTGGTTGCCGATACGGGTTTGGGGGAGAACGCCAAAGTAAAAGCCGCCATGACAGCAATAAATGAAGCCACCACCGCCAAAAACAGGGGCATGAAAGAGCTTGTCCAGGCGGAACAGGAAGCGTTGCCAATCAGGGGACAGTTGGCGCCGCTGTTGGCCTAAAAACAAGTTGACAGCACAGCCCTGGGTAAATTATAATGAGTCATTCAGGCAAACCCTGAATGAGCGATGTGTCGTTTCCCGCGTGTTGCTGGCAGGAGGCAATTGGAACAATGCCACGAACTGCGGTTCGCGTGCGCGTAATGCGAATAATTCGCGGGCAAATGCGAATGCGAATATCGGCGGGCAGGGGCGGAGACATAGGGGCGGCGCGTATGCTTACTCTACGGCTGGATACATTGCTCTGTCGAGTTGCTTGAGTCAACCGGCAAAATACGAAAAAGAGGGGCTGCATTGTTAGTAACCTTTAAGGTGAAAGCAATACAGCCCGATTTTAAGGAACTTTATGAGACGGTATGGCGGTTTGTGGGGCCGTATTACCGACCCTGGGAATATTCTATCTGCATTTCAAAAGGCGGCGCTGCACAAGAGCAGCCATAAAAACGTTCAAAAGACAAAAAGCCTTCTTGATGAACGGCTGGAAGAAATACGTTTGTCGCTTGTAAATAAAACCTACACCACATCGAAATACTGGGAGAAAACGGTTTTTGAACCAAAGAAAAGAATAATTTATGTATTGCCGTTTTACCCTGACAGAATTGTCCAGCACGCATTGATGAATATTGTAACGCCGATATGGGACAAGCTGTTCATTCATGATTCGTATGCCTGCCGGGAGAAAAAAGGCATCCATTGCGGGAGCATCCGCACAATGCAGTTTGTTAGGCGAAACAAATATGTCCTGAAATGCGACATAAGCAAATTTTATCCGTCCGTTGACCAAGATGTTCTGTTTGAAATAATCAAGAAAAAAATCAAATGTCCCGACACTTTATGGCTGTTTGAAAACATAATAAAAAGCTATCCGGGGGGAAAGAATGTTCCTATCGGGAATTACACGTCCCAGTGGTTTGGCAATTTATACATGAACGAGGTGGATCAATTTGTAAAACATGAGCTGCAAAAAAAATACGGTCGCATAGATTATGTTCGCTATTGTGATGACTTTTGCCTTTTTAATGATGACAAATCCATCCTGAATAGATGCCGTGACGAACTGCGGGTGTATCTGGATGAAAAGCTGAAACTGAAATTCAGCAAGTGCGACATTTTTCCTGTTGCCCGCGGCGTTGATTTTCTTGGGTATCGGCACTTTAACAATTACATTCTGCTGCGGAAAAGCACGACAAAAAGGGTTCGCAAGAGGCTGGCAACCCTTCCGGGTCTCTATGAAAAAAAGAAAATAACGTTTGAACAGTTTCGTTCATCGGTGGCCTCTACTTATGGGTGGCTCAAGCACGCAAACTCCCATAATTTGCAAGTGAAAATTCAGCTCAAAGAGCTGATGAAATTTGTGGGAGAACAACAATGCAGAAATTTAGCGAGTTTGCCGACACAAGCATCTCACCCGTAATGGACGGGAAAAAGGTTTCCCTCGATGAAATACTCGAGAAGGAAATTAACGTATTGAGGTACAGGATAAAAAAGACGAAATACTCCGAAGCAAAAAATCCTGATTGCCTTACGGTTCAGTTTTCGTACCCGGAAAACGAGGAAGCGCATTTTGTCTTTTTCAGCGGCTCAAGCGTATTGATGCAGCAACTGGAGAAGTACAAAGACAAGCTGCCCTTTTCGGCGATAATCAAGAAGGTGGGAAAATACTTCACGTTTTCCTGATTTATCTTGACAAACGAATCAGGCCATTGTAGGATTTAGTAAGTAGAGGCCGACTGAACATCAGAAGCCCCCTATGTAGATATCTGGAGACAGGTGTCTGCATAGGGGGCTTTTATATTTTTCGGAGGAAAAAATGAACCAGAAATTAAAAGTAAGGATAATTTCACTGTCAGCAATTCTTGTGATTTCGGTGTTGCTTGCTCTCCTGATGAACCTGACAATCGAGGCGGCAAGGAAAGGGCGCACGGAAGAACGCTTTGTGGCGCTCATTCAGGAAACAGACGATATTTGCGGTCAAACAGATCAGATAGTTGAAGAAGATGAGGACTGGCGTGAAGAAAATCTGTGGTACAAACGGAGTCTTGTGACGTTTTTTGAACACATGGACAAACACCCGAATACGCTGGCCGCGATTTATAACAATGATTTGGTATTGTTAGCGAAGCGGAATCCGATTTACATGGGATATCCACTCAGCTTGAATGACCACCCCGATCTGGTTAATCGGTTGAAAACAGAACGCCTC
>JAITHZ010000383.1 GCA_031279795.1 Bacteroidales bacterium | reverse complement strand
AATCGCCGTTGGCAATCAGGCTCGAACCGGGGGTACCGGGAATGATGGTCGGTTTGAGTAAATTGTTTATGTAACTTGCTTGTTGTTGATTGTGCCAGACCAGCGTATGTCCGTAAACAGTCAGACCGGCAGCACGTAGTGCGTCAATCACGGGATCAACGCGGGCAAAATCCAGCGTACCGTCGCTTTTCATCAACGATGACTGTTTCATTTCATTACCGGCAGTAACATCATCAAAATTTTCATTGATAAGATTCCGGTAAGTTTCGTCGTTCATATACAGATTGAAGTCGATACCTGCGCCCAGTTTGAGGGTGGTATAGGTATTCAATGCATCGTAGCGCGAGATTTTTTCCTGCAGTTCGAGCGGCAAATCTTCCGCTGCCGGATGCGTGTAAGGGTCGCCCCACTCCATTTTTTCGTCGCGGCAGGATGTCAGTCCGACTGTAAGCACGGACAGCGCCGCAATAATGATTCTATCAAGTTTTAGTTTCATATTTATTCTTTTTATTCATATTTATTCTTTTGTTTTAAAATCAAAAACAACGTGTAAATCTTTTGTTTATTGATTTACACGTTGTTGTTAACAAATTTTATTCTAATTACAGAAACAGATTGAGTATTGTCAATTTTCTATCAATTAGTTGTTTATGTTGCAGGTCTTCGGAGTAAAGGATAGTACATTCACATTCGAGTGCTGCGGCAATGATCATACTGTCGTAGAATGAGAAACCGTATTGTGCTGCAATGTCGCAGGCTTTAAATACTGTATTACTCTCATTGATAAATAGTTTTGAACAATTTTTAATACATTCTTCCACTATCAATTTTATTATACTGTAATCTACTTTTGCCTTCTTGTGCATTGCATTGCATAATTCCTGCAACACTTGTGTGCTAATTACAGCAAAATTTTCATGGAGCAGTTGTTGAGATATTTCCTGTTTTTCATCATTGGTTCGAAAATAGGCATATATCAAAATATTAGTGTCAAAAAATACCCTATCTCGCATTGGCTTCTTCTCTGTCGAATTTCCAATCTTTCGGCAAGTTCAAACCAAAATCGGTAAACGTTACTTCTTTTGCATGTAGGTTCTGATTTGTTTCATCTACTACAAAAGCAATTACCTCTACTTTTTTTCCGACATATTCCTTTGGTATGGAAAAAACAAATTCTTCTGCTTCGGGGATAAAAACTGTTCGTATCATCGTTATCTCATTTAATTAATTATTTCTGCAAAGATAGCATTAAATCCTCAAATAATACAAACGAATAAAGAGATTCGGTGAAATTTATAGAACTAATTTCCGAAAACAAAAACGTGTAAATCAATATTTCAAAGAACGCTGTGTTTTGTAGAGACGGTGCGTGCACCGTCTCTACGGTTTATTCTTCTTCGTCGGGGAAATCGCTGTAAGTTGGCGTATTAAGTGATACAATCCTGAAATTATCCACATACACTTTTACAGAAGTATTTGATGAGGTAAATTCTATACTTTCGTCGGCATCATTACCTGTTATATTTTTCAACGTAAAATCGTTATTGTTAAAAAATATGCCAAAGTTTTTATTCGATTGACCTTCTCTGAAAGCCAAAATATCATTAAATGTAGATTTTCCATTCGAAAAAGCATAAAATTTACTCAACGGAATAGTAACCGTTGTCCATCCCAATGTTTTAAATGGCGTTTTTGTTGAACCATTAAGCCATGGAATGTAATTGTAAAATTGCCCTGTCCATTGGTTGCCTGTACTGAAATTATTGGCAAGATTAATTCCCAAAAATCCTGTAGTGTTCCAATCTTCTGGTACATAAATATCAAACTGCAAAGCAACGTCATCCAATAAAGCATCAGCACTGATAAGGGTCGGCACAAACTGTGCGCGCCAATCTTCGGTTCCTGTTGTCCAGACTTCGGTAGCACGCGGAGCGCCTGCGGAAATCGGGGCAAGATTGTCGGGAATCATCGGACAATATTTTCCCTGCGAAACGTTTCCTTCGCCAATTACATCGGATAGCAAATCTTCTGGATATATAGCGTTGGCTGTCCATGCTGCATGTGCGCCGTGTCCGTCAAAGTCAAGAATCAGCCCACTTTTACTGTTAAAATAAGCCGGCGAATAAGCTCCACCGTTGGCACATTCGACAAACAGGCTTCCGCCGTTTTCCGATACGCCTGCAGGCATTTTTACCCTGAAAAATTTGCCGTCTTCATCTGATTCAATATCGGTTGTTATCTCAATATTGCCAGGGAAAACTACCTTGGAGACCTCAACCAGTCCAGCTCCTTCAGCGGTGATCCATTCACCAGGTAACGGCATTGTATGCGAAATGTTGGTAATCGACGGAGAGGAAGCGCGGATTTCAAATTCGTAGATGCAATGCTGCGCTCCTTTTTCCAGGCGAATAGTATTTTTCACATTTTCAGCAGCATCAACTGTCGGTGTGTCGCGATTTATTTGCACAATCATGGATGTACTGCTCACAAAAACCGGATTGAAATACGAATTGTAGCCGTTGATAATCACGCGGGTTATGCCAAGAAAATTTTTCCCTTCGAGGCGTATTGTTTGACCGAGACGGGCGAATGTTACCGTGCGGTCAGGAACGTTGGAATTTGCATCTTCCAAAAACACTTTATGAATCTCTGGTGCATTTTGTTCGTCATCTTTATCGCAGGAATAGAATAGAAAAGAGAACAATGCGACAAAAAGAGACAGGTATTTTAAATCAAAATATTTCATTTTTTCAAGGTTTTAGTCATTAAACAAATCAGTAATACGCTCTTCCGTAAATGTATAAGGTACTGGCGGTTCATTCAATTTAGGATTTTTAATTGCATCGCCTTCGGGATATGGGAGACGGAAGGTGCCTGATACTGCTGTACCAACTTCCCGAATCTGTGGGTCGTTGTCAGGGTTTATTCGAAGGCTGTTGGGAGCAGTAAACAAAATTGACGGAACAGTGCCTCTGTCCTGCCCATTGATATAATTAATCATTTCCTGCTGTTTGTAATATGCACGCGCTACGAGGTCGTACCAGTAACGTCCTTCCAGACAAAATTCGATGCGGCGTTCGTATCGCAGATCTTCCCATGCGATGCTTGTTTTGGCAGACAATGATGCTGGACGGATGGAACGTGTGCGCACAGCATTAAAATATGTCAGAGCGGCAGCGTCAGAAGTACTGGCATTATTACCGAGAATCGCCTCTGCATAATTGAGATACACTTCTGCTAAACGCAGCATGTAATTATCCAAACCCGAATTGTTTGTTCCAATTGCAGGGTTATCTCTGTTTGAGCCGGTTACACCCTTTTTCACGTTCAGTTGGGTTGATGCATCGCCTGAAGCGTGTGCCATGTAAGTATATCCTCCATTTGCTTTGCTGATTTCCGGATAGTAGTCGCCATATCCCATCCAGGTGGCTTTCCGGCGAATGGTATCTTCCGGTTCGTATTCGCTTATCATGTTGTACGGACAGAAAGTATAATCACCCCACGCATCACCGCCTGTTATTTCGGAACTGCATGCCAAAAATCGCTGTTGAGAATTGGTAACGCCCCAGCCTACCTGTGCCGAAGAACCCGGTACCCATTGAAATGCAAACAATGATTCGGAATTGTTGTTGTTTTCAATCTTAAACAAATCGGGATAATTTTCCATCAATTGAAAACTTGGATTGTTTATAACTTTTTCAGCTGACTTTTTGGCAAGTTCCAAATAAGTAATGTCACGTGTGCCGCAATTAGGATTTACGCCATAATCAGAAGCTACAAAGCCTGAATATGCCAAATAAAAGCGCGAGAGCATGCCAAATGCGCTATACCGGTTTATGCGTCCTGTGGATTTCGATGTTTCAGGCAGATATTTTGCCGCATATTCCATATCACGTATGGCAAATTCGTACGCATCTTTTTGCGAATTTACATTGACGAGAGGATTGTCAATGAGTCCGCTTGGATCTTCGGAAATAATCACATTGCCCCAAAGCGAGACCAGATGCCAATAAGCCAACCCGCGCATAAAACGTATTTCGGCTAAAAACGGCCTTTTTTCTTCTTCAATAACCGCAGAGTTCTTTATATCAATCAGAATCTTGTTGGATTGCTGGATGGTGATATAAAATGAATTCCATGCTTCCTGCAAACCTTCCGAAGTCGCAGTCACTGATAAGTCACAAAATGGTTTTATATAACCTGAACCTGGAGCCAAAAGATTGAAGGCCATTCCATCGCCAAGTCCGAAATAAAACTTGTCGTTGAAGTTAAACCAGTACAGATTATACATTGGCGCTAACATTGCATCAAAATTATCTTCTGAAACGGCATCGCCTTTAATTACATTTTGTGGTTCAAAATCAAGCGAACACGAAGTAGAAGCCAGCATAAATGCTGCTATAATGCTGATTATAATATATTTTGTTTTCATATTATATTATCGAATTTATTATTTTATTAAAACGTTAAATTTAAACCAACAGTGTAAATACGGGGTGACGGATAACGTGCGTTGTCAATGCCGCCAATCCCTATTTCGGGGTCGTAACCGCTGTATTTTGTCCATGTATAAACATTTTGCAGATTGGCATAAAGTTTCAACTGAGAAATACCTGCACTTTTCAACCACTGCTTCGGAAGAGTATATCCAATCGAAACATTTTGCAGACGAAGGAACGAACCATCTTCTACAAAACGGTCAGAAAACAGGTTATTATGGTCGGAGGTAGCAGTGGAAAGCGACATACGCGATGCGTGCGGGTCGCCTCCTACGATTTTCACATTGCGATAATCCGTTGGACCATCGGGATAAATCGGTTCGAGCTGTGCATAATTGAGCGCTTCGGTATACAAATTTGATATGTTACGATACGGATTACTCAAATATCTGCGAGCATAATTCACCACGTCATTTCCATAAGTCCCGTTAAAGAAAAACGTTAGATCCAGATTTTTGTATGTAAATGTATTTCCAAATCCATAAGTAAATTTTGGTTCAGGATTTCCAATAACCACGCGATCTTCTCCGTTAATTCTTCCATCTTTATTGTTATCTTTGTAAATATAGTCGCCAATCCAAATGCCTCCTTCACTAATCGGCAACAATGCGCCCTGTGACTCAGATACCGGTGTGCGAACTATATTGCCGCTATCGTCAACGTAATAGAAATCCGTTGCATCTTCAAAACGTCCCATCACCTGATAACCAAAAATTTGACCAATAGGTTCGCCAACTACGGTACGGGTAGTCGTAGTAGAACCGCCTCCGTAGATATTATCGGATGTTGAGCCATAAAACACGCCTGTTTCCGAATTGAGTTTCAAGACTTCGTTTCTGTTACTCGAAAAAATAATGTTACTGCTCCATTTGAAATCTCGTGTGGATATGTTTTGCGTATTTACAGTTAATTCGAAGCCTCTGTTCTGCAATGAACCGAGATTTACCCAAGGAGTACTGCTTGCTCCTGGAGTATTAATGTCCGATGTTCCTACAAAGTTCGGCAAAGAAGCCTGCATGAGCAGATTGTCTGTTTTTCGATTGTACCAGTCGAAAATCACCTCTATCCTGTTGCGTAAAAATGACATATCTATACCGATATTGGTAGATGCAGTTGTTTCCCATTTCAAATTCGGATTGGGCGTATTTCCTGGATAAAGCCCAGTTCCATAAGTTGTTGTTACGGTATTATACACTGCATACCACGCCGTCTCGTCGGGAATAGACTGATTGCCTACCAGCCCCCATCCCAGGCGCAATTTCAAATTAGTGATGGCATTACTGTCTTTCAGAAAGTCGTATTCGGAAATTCTCAAGGCAGCAGCAGCCGAAGGAAACCATCCCCAACGGTTTTTAGGAGCAAACTTTGAAGTTCCATCGTGGCGCAGGGTTGCGGTAATCATATACATATCCTGCAAAGAATAAAAAAGTCGTCCGAATTGCGAAAGAATGGCATTCTTCCCTGAATAACCACGATTTCCTGCCGTAGATCCGTCCCCGCGATCCAAATCGGTCGCTGTATTAGTCTGAAATCCGGTGCGTGAACCTGAAAGAAAATCCCAACTTGATTGCTGGTATTCCTGTCCTATCATCGCCGTAAGTTTATGAATATCTGCAAAGGTCTTATCGTAAGTTATGATATTGCGATAGGTCCAGTATTTGTTGAACTGTTTCGATTTATCGGCCTGATTTACGTCATTGAATTGTGTTTGCGACAAATAATAAGTAGGCAAAAACTGATTCTGTTGAGCCAAATTATAATCAAAAGCAAATTCAAAGCGATATTTCAACCCATCCAGTATGCCTTTGGCTGAAAATTCGGCATAAGCATTTCCCCGTAATCCGAACAACTCCCTTTTGTTGTCCCGTAATAAAGCCATCGCAATAGGATTTGTAGGCATAAATTGTTCGTCAGCCGCTGAAAATGAACCATCTGCATTGCGAACAGGTACATCTGGCGTAGAACGTAGCGCCACGTTTATCAACGACTGGTCGGATACTGTCAACGTTTGGAAAGTATTGG
>JAITHZ010000155.1 GCA_031279795.1 Bacteroidales bacterium | reverse complement strand
AGGAGTAATCAATTTTTTCAATTAATTCACATAGAGCTTTCTTTTCGGTGAAGTTCGTGGCTTCATTTTCTCGCAGATGTTCGAAATGTCGTTGATGCTTTTTATTAATTATGGCAGAAGCTGCCTTGAATCGATTCCAGATTTCCTCGCGCTGCTCACGGGCTACCGGACCGATTTCCCGCCACTGGTTGTGCAGGTTTTGTAACTGATAAAATGCCGAAACAACATCGGATTCTTCGTCCAATCGTTCTGCTGCTTCACACAGAACGAGTTTGGCTTCGCAATTTTTTTTGAAATCATAATCGCGAAATTCATTGTTGATCTTCACTAAATCATAGAATTTTTCGACCTGAACTTGATAGCTCCGCCAAATTTCGTTGACTTTTGTTTGGGGAATCAATGTGATTTCGTTCCATTCCTGCTGAATTTTTTTGAATTCGTTGTACGCCTTATTAATGTCATCCGACGACTCAAGCAGTATTTTTACTTTTTCGATGAGTTTTTCTTTCCTCTGCAAGTTTTCCTGCTTTAGTTTTTCGAGACTTTCTGTGAGCAAGGCACGTTTTTCGCGGAAGGTGTTGAACAGTTCTTTAAACTGAAGTTCCAACTTGTCTTCCGGCTGCACAAAGTCGTTTTCGTTGCCTCCTTCTTCGACAAAACGTTTTTTTTGCTCATCTACAAGCGCTTTATGAATCTTGTAGAAATTTCGCTTCATCGCATCAATTTCTTCTTTTGCCACCTCTCCTGCCTGTTCTACGAGCTGTTTCAACTTGTCCACAATGCTTTCCCTTGTCAATTTATCTTCAACAAGATCATGCGTTTCCGAAGAAACAGCGGGCAAATCATCCACTTTATCACCGGTAACCTCACCCTTTTCAGCGTCATCTGGAGGAGAAGCGGAAACCTCTCCGTTCTCGGAAATATCCGGTACATTCAACGATAGCAAACTATCATTCTCTTCACTTTGAGACGCCGCAACTTTTTCATTTTCACCCAGCCCATCCGGTTGCTCAGGGAAGCCAGAGTTTTGTATTTCCAACATAATTCAACTTTTAAAAAACAGCACAAATAACGTAATATTTTACCAGAAAACAAGCGATTTGTTCAAATTTTTATAGAAATTTTAGTCTACTGAACAATATATTTCAACTCAAATAGTTATAAATGTAATTATTAACTCATATTTCGTTTCCTTTTTTCTATGAAATGGGAGAAAAATTATAGGAAAAATTATACTTTTTTTACCAATCTCATTAAATTAGAGTAATTTAGCAACTAAATACCCAAAAGTATGCTATGGGGGGACAAAATTACAATAAAGATTTCAGAAATCCAAAATAGATTTGTAGACTGTAGACTGTGAGAATGCGACATTCATTGAGAATATCTCATATTGTTTATTAAATGATTTAATTTTGGCATAATGGCATCACAGGGGCGCGATTCATCGCGCCCCTGTGATTACGAATTACAAAGCCTTGAAAAGTCCTTAATTCTCAATTGAATTGAAAGTTGCTTTCCAGTTTTTTCAGGAAATCGGTTGCTCCAAGTATGGCGTTGCCACTTTCGGAGAAGATTCCGATGATGTAACGGCCTTTCCAAATCATCGGAATATCGCCATTGTAGCGGTCTTTCATCGTCGTCAACAGTCCTTCTGCGAAATCCTGTGGCTGTTTGGTAAATGCAGCGTATCGAGTCAGTACGTTTTTTGCTCCGTCGGGCGTTTTGGCGTCAATCACAAAAGCCTGAAAATTCTGTCCGTCTTTTTTGTATGAAGCGGTATAAACGCTGGACAAAAATTCGTGTCCGATGTAATTTGATGTGATGTATGCCTGGGAATGAGAAATTCTGTCTTCGGTCGGAAATGCCTGTATAACAGGCGGAAAGTCAGCTTTTGCATCTATCTTTTCTGCCAGGTCGCTGCCGATTTTCTGGAGTATGTCGCCCAGATCGCTGGCAGCGCCCGACGTAATTTTAACATACATGTTTCCGGCAAAGAAAAACAGGCTTGTTTCGTCGCCTTGCGCTTCTCCGCCAACAGGGAAAAAAGACAGATCGGGCGAACGTTCTGAAGCGTACATGCCGAAAGCGTCTTCCGGAGTAGCATGGCGATAGGCTTGTATCGTGATGTAATCATCGCCTTTGGTGTATTCCAGCGAAGTCATTTCTCTGAAATTGGCTGCAATATACAGCGGCGCGGCGCCGTTAATCCGGTTAAACAGATTGTCGGGATTGAACACTTCGAGGTTGGGAGAAACTGCCCAGCCTTGTATTTTGGGCAACCACGACTGCAAGGTTTCTGGCGTTGGCTGTTCTGGCTGCCCGTCGGCATTGCCCGTCAGCGTTCCTGCCAATGCAAGCCGGATGGAACAGATAAAGATGATAACAAAAATTTTTTTCATAATTCTCCTTTTATCTGTTATGTCAAAAATACGGATGAAACTTGCGTCAGCGGCGTAATGGCTGCGATTTTCTGTGCTACATTGAATCCCGATGGACAGGAGACTTTGCAGGAAGTACACGTCGAACAGGCGTTGCTAATGTTCAGTTCCTGCAAGGTTTCTTTCGTCAATTGTGCATAACGGTAGCCGTAGGCATACATGTAGGCGCGCATCAAATCCGGAATAGGCAGTTTTTCGGGACATTGCGAAGCGCATGTTCCGCAGTTGCGGCAAAACAGCATTTCTTTGTCCGACAGATCTGCAAGGTAGTTTTTTTCGAATTCGGTCAGTTCGAGAGAGTGAGCAGCAGCTAAACATTCGTCGAATTCGTCGAAATTGCTGAATCCGGGAATGATCGTTGTAATATGTTTGTTTTGCCAAACCCATTTGAGACAAGCCTGTGCGTTGATTTTCTTTTTCCCTTCGGCATCTTCGGCGCCGCCAGCCATGGATTTCATGGCAATCAGACCGATGCCGGCTTTTGCCGCACGTTCGATGGCCGCGTCGGTTTCGGCGAGATTGTTCATCTTGAAATTGTAACTCAACAGAATAACGTCGTAAATACCGGCGTCAATAGCTGCATGGATTTGTTCCGGTTTTTGGGCATGCGTGGAAAAACCAATGAAACGAACCTTTCCTTCTTTTTTCAGTTTCAGCAGGGCGTCGGTAATGCGCGTGTCCGACGCTTCTGATATTTCTCCCAGTGCATGTGCGTACAGAATGTCGACATAATCCATCTTCAGCCGCATCAAACTCTGTGCGAACCGTTTGTTCAAATCTTCTTCAAAATTATCATGTAAAGGATAATGACTTTTAATCTTCGTTGCGATAAAAAACGAATCGCGCGGCTTGTCGGCAAAAAAATTGCCCAGCATTTCCTCATTCCGTCCGTTCTGGTAGCCATGCGCCGTGTCGAAATGGAACAGACCGGCGCTGTATGCCGCACGTACTACATTCGGATTGTCGGCACGCATTACGCCCATGCTTAAAACCGGCAGACTTACGTTCGTTTTGCCCAACGGACGGACAGGTATGCCTTCTCCTTCGCTTGTTACTTTATTGGTCGGCGTCGACACTGCCGCTCCAGCTATGTTCGGCAGTAAAAATGCGCCTGCTCCTGTAGCGGAAAGACGCAAAAAATCTCTTCTGTTGACTCTTGATTGTTTCATAATCGCCTGAAATTAATGATAATTCTATTAAATACCTTACAATTTTATTGAGAAACAAAGGTAGCGATATGATTTTTGTAAAAATAGTTAATTAAACAAAATCACTATCCTTTTAAAATTATTTATCTATATAAAGTAATTATTAATAATATTGGTGCAATTCATGTCAAAAAAAGTTCGTCCGATAAATAAATTTTCTCTACTTTTGCGGCATGAAAACCATAATATGAGCGCTTATCGCATAAGTCGCTAATATATAGATATATACAACACTATTAGCTATGCAAATTCAACAGTTGATCTCCAATACAGGCGCCCTGAATGAGGGAACGTTGCAGCAATTGGAAAATCTGGTGAACCAATATCCTTATTTTCAGACAGGAAGGATATTATTCTTGAAAAACCTGCAACTGGAAAACGACGAACGTTTTTCGCAGGAATTGCTCAACACCTCACTCTGTGTGGCCGACAGAAGCAATCTGTACCATTACATTGAAGGACATCCAGCGCCGTCGGAAAAAAAATGGCAATCGCCGACAACCAATATTGTTGATATTAAAGACCGTACACTGGCGCTGATTGATACTTTCCTTTCGGATGAAGGGATTTATGGCGGATTTTCTGGAACGGTAGACATGATGTCGCCCCGAAATGAGAAAAAAGACGACATTCCTCTGTCGGAAAAGATGCTGGTCTCTTACGATTATTTGTCGTATTTGCTGAGTGCACACCACAAAAATCCAGACAAAATGCAGGAAATGGAAATGGAAGAATATGAAGAAGAAGAATCCGAAAAATTTCCCTATCAGGAATTGATTGATAATTTTATTAACGAAGGCGAAAGCAACAATATTCGGCTTCGTCCACAAAATGCAGATCCGGATATATCGAAAGATCCTGTAATTCAAAAAGAAAAAGAAAAACAAAATTCTTTCTTCTCAGAAACGCTGGCGCAAATATACATTAAACAGAAACGATATGAGAAAGCGCTGGAAATTATTCGGAACTTGTATTTGAAGTTTCCGGAAAAAAATATTTACTTTGCAGACCAAATCCGTTTTTTGGAACTTTTAATTGCTAATTCTAAATCTATATAACAATGTATTTATTTATTTCCATTTTAATTTTAATTCTGGCTATATTGCTTGTACTCATTGTGTTAGTACAAAATTCAAAAGGAGGAGGACTGGCTTCCGGTTTTTCTTCTTCCAACCAGATTATGGGAGTTCGGAAAACTACCGACTTTCTGGAAAAAGCAACCTGGTCGCTGGCTGCCGCAGTTATTGCATTAAGCATTATTGGGGCAAGCGTGAAAAGCCCGACTAAGAGCAGTTCGCGCGAACCGGAAGTGAAGGTAAACACACAGGAATCATTGATGGTTGACCCAAACCTGAACATACCGAACCTGACCAACCCTGCATCGCAGGAAAATTCGCCTCAATAACGGCTGTAAAAGCCTGTTAGCAGATAATGCAGACCGTTTTACGTAATCTGCATTATCTGCTTACAGGAGATTGCATGCAGAATTTCCTCATTGTAATTAAGCAATCATGTACAAACACTGTTTTTTATTTTGTATACTTCTGATTTTCAAGATAA
Organism: Bacteroidales bacterium; assembly: GCA_031279795.1. Classification (GTDB taxonomy): domain Bacteria; phylum Bacteroidota; class Bacteroidia; order Bacteroidales; family WRGA01; genus WRGA01. Next base: position 647 of record JAITHZ010000155.1, on the reverse strand, counting down.
GCATGTTTACGGCATGTGACCACGAGCTGGAATTTACCTCCAATCCGAACGACAAGCTGGCGTTTTCGACCGATACCGTTTCTTTCGATACTGTGTTTACAACGATTGGCAGTTCAACACGTATGCTGATGCTCTTTAACCAAAATAAAAAAGCGCTGAATATTTCCTCTATATATGTTGCAAATCCCCGAATAAGTGGATTTTACATTAATGTAGACGGCATGAAAGGCGACCGGTTTTCTGATGTGGAAATTTGGGGCAACGACAGTCTGTATGTGAACATTGAAGTGACGGTAAATCCTGTGAAACAAAATGCGCCGCTGCTAATTTCCGATTCGCTCATTTTTGTCACAAACGGCAATGTGCAAGTGGTTCATTTGCTGGCGTATGGGCAAGATGCTGTAATTTGGCGCGGACGAACTTTCGAGCAAGACACTTGCTTGACGGCTATTCGTCCTTATCTGATTTATGACAGTCTGGTGGTTGCGCCGCAAGTTACACTTACACTGGAAGACGGCGTCAGACTGTTTTTTCACGACAAGGCAGCGTTTCTTGTGAAGGGTTCCGTCAAAGCGTATGGCTTGCAAGACAACCCGATCCTGCTGCGCGGCGATCGTTCCGACGAAGTGTACCCCGGACTTTCCTAC
>JAITHZ010000122.1 GCA_031279795.1 Bacteroidales bacterium | reverse complement strand
TGAAGCTCGCTACATGCGAAACAAACCCGAAAATGCTAGAACCCACATCAATATGCTTTTCGGGTTTATTTTCATACACACGTCTTGCGACCAGTAAATCCTGGTGAAAGTAATCTCCTTTTGCAGAACCATTATTTATATATTTGTCGCCTAAGCATGGATACAGTTTCCCAAAGACAAAATCACGACAATGGGCAGATTCGTTTTTATGTTTTTTAAACAATTCATAATCTTTATAGAACTCTCTTCTCCACTCTGCGAGTGGTGGTTCTATATAGTCCCAGTAAGTTTTTAATATTCCATAAGGAATAAAGCCTCTCAAAATTTTTTTAATAGTTACCTTCATTTTATATAAAATTTTAAATTAATTGCCAACTTTTTTATCTGTTTTTTGATATCTGCTTTGGATCGTAATCCTATCCAAATGGCGCTATCTAACGGACGAATGATACGACAAATTGAAATGCACCTCTGCATTTTTGAAAGCACAAAATTAAATAGAAATTTTGAGATTTTAAAATGCGTGACAAAAAAAGTAATGAAGGCTTCTTCAATTACGAATTACGAATTACGAATTACGAATTACGAATTAAAAATTACGAATTAAAAATTACGAATTACGAATTCTTCCTTCGTAATTCGTAATTAAGGGATGCAAAATAAACAAAATAGAATAGTTTCGGAAAAGCAAATACAGGGGCGACACTTTATTAAACACGCACTGACTGAAAGTCCCGCAAATATAGGGACTTATTCAGGAAAAACGGTTAAACAGACAAAGTAAGACAGGGATAAGACAAAAGGCACATCTGCAAGCAGATACATTGCTTTTACGCCCTTAACACTATGACGGTGCTAAACAATAATTACGTAAGTATTTATTTATCAATAAGCTTAGCATTTTGGAAAATAAAGATTCAGAACTCCGGAAGTGATGCAAACTAACTTGTCGCATTTTCGAATAAATCTGCTTCATCCCCGCTCGTGTTCCTGAAAAAAACGGGTATCTCTCAAACCTTATTTTCCAAACGCACTCTTAGTACCCATAGATCAGCAGTTTACCTATCCCTGTCGAACCCCTGTCGGCTCAGCAATGTGTAGATTTTTTTTGCGTTAAAAATAATTAAATTATTAAATAACACTTGGAGATTGAAAATAATGCCGTACCTTTGACCGCTCATTCAGTCAATATTTGAATAAATGTTCAGTCAATATGCCAAGAACACCAGAACAATATGAAGAAATACGCAACGAAAAGAAGCATGCAATCATGCATGCAGCCTTTTTACTGTTTGCAAATCAAGGTTACACCTCGACGTCGATAACTCAGGTTGCCGAAAAAGCCAATATATCCAAAGGATTAATGTACAATTATTTTGAGAGCAAGGAAGCGTTGTTGAATGCAATAGTTGAGTGGGTTCGCAACGAAGTGCGTGAGCTGTTGGACCCCGACCACGACGGCGCAATCAGCAACGAAGAAGCCTTAGAATTTTTCGATCGTTTTTTTAGCATGCTGAAACGCAGGCCAAATTTGATGATGGCTCATTTTCAACTGATAACACAGCCTGATGTTCTCCGTTATCTGCGCAAAGAATGTGATGGAAAGCAAGATGACAAATACATGCAAATGCTGCTGGAATTTTTGGCGCGAAACGATCCGAAAAATGCGCAGCTTAAAATGTTGAACCTGTCAGTTATTCTCAAAGGTATCTCGTTAGTCTATGCTTTTTCGCCGGAATTGTTTGCCGGTAATTTACTCGACGAATATAAGGAATATCTGAAAGATATATTTGTCAGAGGAATAGCATGAGAGGGGAAAATTTTGTCGGGAAAATTGCTTGTTTCGTCGATTTTATTTTGAAAGAATATACAAAAGACGTTTACCTTTGCGAAGGTTAAACTAATTAAAAAAATTAAGTAATAAAACGGATAAAACTTTGTGGGTTTACAAAGTTTTATAATTTTGTCGCCATTTCAATAAGCAGGAAAAATATGGAAAATATGGAATTACGGGAGCGAATTATTCAGACCACCTCATCTCTTTTTTACGAGAATGGGATAAAAAGTGTTACGATGGATATAATAGCCGAGATATTAGGCATTTCCAAACGAACGTTGTACGAGCATTTTGCTGATAAGACCACACTGGTCAACGAATGTTATTCATATTCGCTGAAACATACGGAAGATAAAATAAAAGAACTTCAAACGAAGACTTCCAACAAGCTCGAAGCGATGTTGCTGTTTTATCTAACATGGATAAGCGACATTCAAAAGTGTAATAAAAATTACATTTCCGACATGCGCAAGTATCACCCGACAGTCTATAAGCGGATGCTGGAAAACAGGGATGAAGTATTTCGGGAAAAAGTTGTAATTGCCCTTGACAGAGGCATTCTCGACGGGATTATTCGCCCCGATACCAACACCGAAATCATAGCTGTCATTATGAAAGAACAGTTGTATATTATAGAAGCTGAAAATCCGGATTTGCGTAAATTCAATCTGACTGAAATCTATGAGACTGTTTTTCTGAGTTTTGCACGCGGAATTTCAACGCCTCAGGGATTGAAAATGATTGATGATTTAATAGATAAAAATAAAAAACAGGTAAAGTGAAAAAATGATAAAAATGAGAAAGAAAACAAAAACAGCAAAAAAGTACCTGCTACTGTCCATGATTTCGGTGGGCATTGCAGGAACGCTTGGCGCTCAGACGCAGCAAGAACCTTTGCTCCTGACGCTGGATAAGGCTCTCGAAATTGCCATAAGCGAAAATCCAACCATCAAAATTGCTGAGAAAGAAATTGAAAAACAGCAATATGCCAAAAAAGAGGCATGGGGGAATCTGCTTCCGACCGTTGGGTTAATCGGGCAGTATGAAAGAAACTTTAAAATACCGATTTACGCCATCGGCGAAATGACAGTAAAAATGGGACGAAACAATACGTACAATGGTGGTATTCAGGCATCTCTCCCCCTCAGTCTGGGATTGCTTAAAGCAGCGCAATTGTCGGAGACTGGCATTGAACTGGCATTGGAATCGGCACAGGAATCGAAGATAAAGCTGAAAAACGAAGTAGAAAAAGCATTTTTCCTTGCATTGTTGACGCAGGACGTGTACGCTGTGCTGCAAAAAAGCATGGAAAATGCCGAAAATAACTATCGCGACGCCAAAAGCAAATACGAGCAGGGAGTGGCAGCAGAATATGACAAGATTCGCGCCGACGTGCAGGTAAGTAATCTGCGTCCTAATTTGATAGATGCCGAAAACAATGTGAAACTGGCTGAATTTCAACTGAAACTGCTGATGGGAATGCCTGTAACGGAAAATGTGCAGGCTGCAGGCAGTCTGGTTGATTACGAATCGGAATATCAGTCATTTAATGCACTGTATTCGTATACGTTAACCAACAATTCGTCGCTGAAACAGTTGGATATTCAGCAGCAGCTGTTAAACAAACAGTTGGCACTGCAGCGCACCAGTTATTATCCATCGCTTTCACTTTCATGGAATTACCTGTACAGGTCGATGAACGACGATTTTAAGTTTAAGGACTACCAGTGGTCGCCAGCGTCAACATTGGGATTATCGGTGAACGTACCCATTTTTTCGGGCTTCACGCGCAAAAACAAAGAACTGCAAATCAAAAGCAGCATCGAATCGCTGACGCTGCAACGAGATTATGTCGAAGACGGTCTGGACTTGCAGATAAAAGCAGCGCTGCTAAGCATGCAGAAAGCAATTGAACAGTTGGAGTCGAACAAAGCAACGATCAACGCCGCCGAAAAAGCTTACTCCATTTCTCAGGCTCGCTACAAAAGCGGCATGGGAACGCTGCTCGAACTGAACGATACGGAAATGGCCATGCGACAGGCTAAACTCAATTACAATCAATCTATTTACAATTTTATAAGCGCTAAATCAGATTACAATTTATTAATCGGGAAATAAAATTAACAAATAAATAAGTTTTTAAGGAAAATGAAAAAGTTAAAATGCATTATTCCGGCATTGTGCGCAACGGTTTTGGTTGGATGCGTCAAAAAAGAAGAAACGCAAGTGGATACAACGCCAATAGTAAAATTGGAAAAGGTTTCGTATTTTCCAGTTGATCAGACGTATGAATATACGGGAACAATTGAAGCATTCAATTCAAACAACATTGGGCCGTCGATGCCGTTACGAATCGGGGAGATTCAAGTAGAAGTAGGCGATTTTGTCAAAGCCGGACAACCGGTGGTGCTAATGGACAAGGCGCAATACATTCAGCAAAAAGCCCAGCGCGACAACCTGCAGGCCACGTACGACCGCTTGAAAAATCTGTATGAAACGGGCGGAATCAGCAAACAGGATTTAGACCAGGCCGAAACTGCACTGATTGTCAGTAAAACAGCCGTACAGAATCTGGAAGAAAATTCCACATTACGTTCACCAATCAGTGGCATTGTCACCGCACGGAACTACGACAGAGGAGATATGAGTTCTGCCCTCCCGATCCTTGTTATTCAACAGATAAGTCCGGTGAAAGTAGTGATCAATGTTTCCGAAGAACTGTTTCCGAAACTGAAAAAAGGCATGGACGTTGCGCTGAATCTGGATATTTACCCGGGAGAAACATTCCCCGGAAAAATTCACCTGATACACCCAACCGTCGACGCGCGCATGCACACGTTTGCCGTAGAAG
>JAITHZ010000048.1 GCA_031279795.1 Bacteroidales bacterium | reverse complement strand
GCTGCCATTAACCTGTCTCCACGTCCACGTATTTGCCAGCGCATTTGCCGGTGTGCCTCTCAGCATGCCACCCCTGTAAATACTGGCCCATTCATCCTGAGAAGGCGTGCGCCATTGAGCAGCTCCAGGGTTGCAGGCAGGGCCGCCTTGCTGCTCACTGTCGCCCACGCCATTCCAAAACGGATGATATGTGCCGCCTATCAGATAATGAGCGCAGGGGTCGTTGGCTTCATAGCCCGTAGGCCGCCACAGCATATCAGCTACTGAGCTGCTGCCTGGATGCCAATTGTAATTTCTTGAGCTGTTGCTCATAATAAAATGTGCATATCCGTCGCCATAGTTAGGATCAACCTGCTGCCATGGACGACGTTGCGTATCGGAGCCGCTGCAGTAGTTACCGTTTTTTATAGTCGCGGTAAGATTTGCTAAATTTTGAGCTGATACGGGCAGCGTAGGGCTTAGACGCTTTTCGTGTCCGTCGGCTATGCGTCCCCACTGGAAAAGATCGCCGTAAAGGTTTTCTTCTCCCTGAATATAAGTGTGTTGCGAAGTGGTGACATCATTTGCTGTACCTGTAAGCGTATAATTTCGTTGCGAAGCAATCGTGGAATTGTCGCTGGCTCCCAAGTTGAAGCACATGAATGAAACCCATTCGCCATGCAGGTTTTTCGCTCCGCATCCAACTGCAATTTCGGCAATATCGGAATCAATCACGGCTCCATTACCGTCGGTTATGCGGCAAAAATAGCGGTACATCCCCGTATTGTTCGCATTGCGCGTATCGCCTTTCTTTATGGCGGTGGGAATAAACGAAGCCGTTGCCGGATACCAGCCGTCAGATGTGGTGCAGGGCCTGCTCAGAGGCGCATGAATATTCTTGCTGGTAATTATGTACCACTGATACTGAATCGGAGCAGGGTTGGAACTTGACGCCACAACAGTAAGAGGCTGAATAACACTGCCTCCTACAACGCCCGATGGTGCGTTATCACTGGGATTTTCGTAGAAAGTAAATTTCGGCGGTTGCGTTTGCACTATCAAAAAACGAATATCGGTCTGAGTCCACGTACCCATACCGTCTGCGTCGGACACAAGAAACCGTCCCGCCGCCTGATTGCCGTCAATAAGGCGGAATGCTCTGCCTTTTACGTGTGCCGTGTCGCCAATTACATCAAGGGTAGTTACCGGAGTAACGCCTCCACCGATAGTTGCCTGTGCGAAAACACCAGTCTGCCCGCACAACAAGGCTAATATGCCTAAAAACTTCCAAAAAAAATGTTTCCTTTTTTTCATTGTAATTGTGGTAATATTTAAGTTATTAAATGTGATTGTTAACTTCAAAACATTAAGATTAAAAAATCATTATTCCATTTTTTAAAATATAATAGCAAAATAATACTTGCAAAAAGCAAAATAATATCTCCAGCAAAGTAAAAAAGACGTTAATACCAAAAAAATAAAATCGTGAAATTAACGAAAAAATAACACAAAAAACTGCATCACGTAATTGTTTTCACTAATATATTGATTGTAAGTGAATTTATCCTATTTTTAGAAAAAATATGCATTGAATAACTAAAAATCAATGAATTATTATCAAATGTATTGATTATGAGATATTTGTAATTATACCTATGCAATTTATATTTCGGTAAATATCTATTCATTTATATAAATATTCATAAATGTAATTACGGTATAATATTTTTAAATTGCGTATTTTTTTAATTTTTTCATCTAATAATATTCTTGGTTTTTGCAAATTATTCATTTTAAATAATTAATTTGCAAAATTTCACAAAATGTTTTTTCGCTTAGATCATTTTACGCCACAAAGATAATGGCAAATCTTTTATTCAGCAAATTTTTTTGTAAAAAAAAATCGTGTTTTTGCTCTTTTTTTTTACCAAAATAGTCGAAAGTATTTTTTATGTATTTGTCAATAATATTATCTTTAGTGTTAACTTCCTGAAAAACAGCAGAGATATTTGCAATTTTTGTTGAATATATCAACGTTTCCAATCATTCTTTTAGCTGTTCTGCACATGATGGCAAAAATTTATTGCCATTAATCTTCACTCTCTGTTCGCATCTCATAAAAAAAAGTTGCAGTTTTACGATTACGGCGTATTAAAAAATGGCTGTCTTGATTATTTATTTCAAAACTATTTAAACAGATTTAAACGAATTGAATATCTGTAGATAAGGTAGATTTTTGCGTATAAATGCAAATACAAAACACACCTTCAGCAAGATGCAGATAAAAGCCGACAGTTATGGAAACAATGCAAAACTTGGTATTGAAACAAGGGAAAAAGAATGAACTTTGCCGTTGATTTATTCGATAAAATTTGTTAGTCATGGATAATGGTAGTAACTTTGCGCCTTGAAAATGTATTTGTTTTAATTAAAATATAACAGTATGACATATAGAACTCATAATTGTGGAGAACTGAGACTTTCTCATGTAAATCAAAGAGTTAAATTAGCTGGATGGGTAAATCACAAAAGAGATTTTGGAAAAATGACTTTTATCACATTAAGAGACCATTATGGAGTTACACAGTTGTTTTTTGCTCCTGATTCTCCTTTGATGTCGCAAGTTAATCAATTAAAACCTGAAAGTATAATTATTATTGAAGGTGTTGTCCAAAGTAGAAACGACCAAATCAACAAAGCAATGCTAACGGGTGAGATAGAAGTTCTTTGTGACAAATTAGAAATAGATTCCATAGTCGAAAACTTGCCTTTTCCTCTTAATGATATTATGCCCAATGAGGAACTTAGATTAAAATATCGTTTTATAGATCTTCGTCGTGAAAAATTGCATCAAAATATCATACTGCGTTCAAAGATAATATACGAACTGAGGAAATATTTAATAGAACAGCTTAATTTTATGGAGATTCAAACTCCAATATTAACAGTATCTTCACCGGAAGGAGCAAGAGACTTTGTCGTTCCATGTCGGTTGCATCCCGGGAAATTTTATGCCTTGCCTCAAGCGCCTCAACAATACAAACAGCTTCTGATGTGTTCTGGATTTGACAGGTATTTTCAAATAGCCGCCTGTTTCAGAGACGAAGCTGCAAGAGCAGACAGAAGTCCTGGCGAATTTTATCAACTGGATATGGAACTTGCATTTCCTACTCAAGATGAAATTTTTAACATTGTTGAGCAAACATTTGTGCATTTAAACAAAGTTCTTCCAACTAATAAAAAAATAGTTACAGTACCTTTTCCCCGTATTCCTTATTTCGAGGTTATGGAAAAGTATGGTACAGATAAACCGGATATTCGATTTGGTCTGGAGATGAACGATGTTTCTAAAATTTTTCAAGCATCATCGTTTAGTATCTTTAAAGAGAATTCTCAACAAGGAAGGTGTATTAAAGCAATTGTTATTAATAATGTTGCCCATATGCCAAATAAATTCTTCAAAGAGATTGATGAATTTTCAAAGAATGAAGGGGCAAAAGGCATCTCATATCTGAAATATGTAAATGATAAATTTGAAGGACCAATTGCAAAATTTTTGCATGAAGATGAGGCGAATAATTTAAAAAATCAACTTAATCTCGTTGACGGAGATTGTATCTTGTTTTGCGCAGGAGAATTGCAGCCAACAAGAAAAATTTTTGGGAGAACAAGGATTTACATTGCAAAAAAATTGAATTTAATACCGCAAGATGTTTTAGCTTATTGCTGGGTTGTTGATTTCCCTTTCTTCGAATATAACGAAGAAGAAGAAAAAATAGATTTTTGCCATAATCCTTTTTCTATGCCACAAGGAGGAATGGAGGCTTTGATTTCTAAAAATCCGTTAGATATTCTTGCGTATCAATATGATATTGTTTGCAATGGGTATGAATTATCCAGTGGAGCAATAAGAAATCATCGTCCAGACATTATGTATAAAGCTTTTGAAATTGTCGGTTATAACAAAGAAACCGTAAATTCAAAATTTGGTCATATGATATCCGCTTTTTCCTATGGCGCCCCCCCTCACGGTGGTCTTGCTCCGGGTATTGATCGGATTGTAATGATTTATGCCGATGAAGAGAATTTGAGAGAAGTTGTAGCTTTTCCAATGAATCAAAAAGCACAGGATTTAATGATGGGAGCGCCAGCTGAAATAACCCAACAACAGCTTAATGAACTAAATATTAAAATACAAATACTTCCTTGAAAAAAGATATTCATAGACGGACACGTTTGCCTGAAAATCAGGACGGGTTACATAAATTCATAATTTTCAGTTACTGAACCATTTGTCAATTTCCTCATTGGGAACGATGTGAATAATTGCTTTTCCATCGGGTGTATAATTGGGGGCATTCGAGGTAAACAGTTGGTTTATAACGTGCTGTGTTTCTTCGTCGGACAAGGATTTTCCGTAGGGGATTGCCGTTTTTTTCGCCAGGCTCAAAGCAATGGTCTCTACCACTTGTTCTTTAATGTCTGTTCCTCTTTCGCGAACCGAAAAAATAATATCTTTAATAATTTCGGTGGGGTTCATTTCACAACTGTTTACTGGGGTACCATTAATGGCATAAGTATGATTATCCATCTTGTCAAGCTCAAAACCAATGTAATGCAAATCGTCAAGCAACAGGGGTAACACAGTAGCCTCCTCTTGAGAAAATTCAACAATTTCGGGAAAAAGCATCCGCTGCGATGCGCTTTTTTTCTGGTGCAGTTGTGTCATGTACTGTTCGTACAATACTTTTACATGTGCGCGATGCTGGTCTATAAGCATCAACCCCGACTTTACGGACGTGAGGATGTATTTTCCTTTCAGCTGCAGGTTTTGGGTTGCCGGTTCTTTTCTTTCCGAAGCAAACTCTGTTGAGGCAGCTGGTATTGATTCGAACAGTTGTGGCTGGGCGTCGGTACTTTCTGATGCGGGCAGGTTGCGTTCATGCTCAAAACCGTCGTACAGCTTATCCCAGTTTGTTGCAAGCGATGGTTGCTTGTATCCCGATGAACCAGATGTCGTTTTGAACGGGTTGTAGCTTGAATTTACTGCAAATTCCGGCGCTTTGATCTCTCCGGAAGCGCCCAATGGCGGAATATCTGGTGCGTCTTCACGGTCGAAATCAATCATGGGCGCTGCAACAAATTTTCCCAGCGATTCCTTTACTGCAGCCGAGATTATTGACCACAGCGCCTGTTCGTTTTCAAACTTTATTTCGGTTTTTGTTGGATGAATATTGATGTCAATCTCTGCCGGGTTGACAGTAAAATAGATGAAATACGAAGGCATTTCTCCAGATGGAATCAGCGAATCATAAGCATGCATCACAGCTTTGTGAAAATACGGATGTCGCATGTAGCGTCCATTAACGAAAAAAAACTGCTGGTCATTTCGTTTCTTGGTCATTTCGGGCCTTCCTATGAAACCTGTGATTTTTGCCAGACTTGTTTCTACATCAATGTTCAGCAGAAGTTGATTCACTTGTCGTTGTTGTTGGTTGTTTTTTGAAAACACGCGGATAATGCGCTGTTTGATATTTGTCGGCGGGAGTTTGTAGATTTCGACTTCATTGTGAGTCAACGTGAAATGTATGTCAGGATTAACTAAGGCTACTCGTTGAAATTCGGAAATAATGTGTAAAAATTCCAGTTCGGGCTTTTTCAGGAATCTTCGTCGGGCTGGTACGTTAAAAAAAAGATTTTTTACCATGAAATTACTCCCCGTAAGGCCGCAAAAAGCTTCTTGCTTTTCTACAACCGAACCGGCAATGCAAATGCGTGTACCCAAATCGGCGTTTGCCTGCTGTGTGCATAATTCCACCTGGGCTACCGCCGCAATTGACGCCAGCGCTTCTCCTCGAAAACCCATCGTTTTCAGCGAAAAAATGTCGTTGGCCGATGTTATTTTTGACGTAGCATGACGCTCAAAGGCCATGCGGGCGTCGGTTTCTGACATGCCTTTGCCATTGTCGATAATCTGAATCAATGTTCGTCCGGCATCTTTGATGACAACCTGTATTTCTGTTGCGGAGGCGTCTATTGCATTTTCTACCAGCTCTTTCACTACCGAAGCTGGTCGCTGAATCACCTCGCCCGCCGCAATCTGATTACTCACCGAATCGGGTAATAAACGGATAATATCGCTCATATAGTAAGTTGACTTAATTTTTCTCGCAAAATTATATGAAATTTATCGGATTTCCAAATCGTATGCACAAACACAATGGGCGCAAACCATTGTTCGTTGCGCCTTTTGTATAGAAGAAAGTGTTGCGTAATCAGCGAATAAACAGCAATTCGCGATATTTTGGCAATGGCCACATTTCGTCGTCCACTGTCAATTCGAGTTTGTCGATGTGGTAGCGGATTTCTTCGAGATATGGCGTAATCTGTTCGCAATAAGCCAGCGCTTTTTCACGTTCGATTTCAATTTTGTTGATTACTTTACGTGTTTCCACCATTTCGTCTACTTTTGTTTTGATAAGATTCAGATGTTCGGCAATTTCTTCGATGATGGCCAAATCTTGTGCTGCAATTTTAGCGGCTTTTTCTTTGTCGTACAATGCATTAATTTTGTAGACATTATCAAGCAAAATTCCCTGATAGCGGGTTGCAACCGGAATGATATGATTCAGCGCCAGGTCGCCCAGTACGCGGGCTTCAATCTGAATTTTTTTCGTATATTGTTCCCATTTCACTTCGTTGCGTGCATGC
>JAITHZ010000367.1 GCA_031279795.1 Bacteroidales bacterium | reverse complement strand
TTGAGAATTACGAATTGAGATGACACATACACAATCTTTCATACGCAGCACCTGGGTGTTGGCTGTCGCTTGCCTTACTTCCTGCGAAATAAGCGAAGAACAGGTCTGTATGCCGCTTACCGACAGGGTTTTACTGGTGTATCTCGGTGGAGACAATAACCTGTCGGGAGAAACATATCAGAAAATTGAAGCTATCAAGGAAGGATTAATTCAGGCTGATGCTACTAACTGCAAGGTACTTGTCTATCATGACCCTGCAAACGCAACGCCAGTTTTGACGGAACTGAAAAGCCGCAACAAACAGCTAACCTCAGATACTGTCGCCATTTACAGCGAGGAAAATTCTGCTTCGCCAAGCGTCTTTGCTCGGATAATAAACGAAATTAAAGAAAAATATCCCGCTAAAGCCTGCGGGCTACTTCTTTTTTCCCATGCCTCGGGGTGGTTGCCGCAGGGAACTCTGAACAGTTTGGCTCTGCGTTCGGTTATCATGGACGGAAACACCGAAATGGAAATTGCCGCTTTTGCAGCAGCCATCCCCGACCGAACTTTCGATTTTATTGTCTTTGAAGCCTGTTTTATGGCTGGAATCGAAATTGCTTACCAATTAAAGGATAAGACAGACTATATTTTTGCATCAACGGCTGAAATTGTATCTCCTGGCTTTACGGAAATCTACCCCCAAGCCCTTACCTATTTGCTGAACGGCAATCTGACCGCATTCGCTGCCCAGGCTTTCGATTATTTCGACCGGCAGGAGGGCGAAATGCGTTCTGCCACATTCTCTCTCATTCAGACCGACAGACTGCAGCCACTGGCCAGATTCATCGCTGCAAATTGCCAGCTTAACCGTAATGTTGATCCACATACCGTGCAGCATTTCGACCGCAATCGTGCTTTTCACCTCTTTTTCGATTTCGAAGACTACTACTCCCGCCTGCTGGATTCGGAAGTCCAACAAACAGAATTTCAACGTCTGACAGACGAGTGCGTGATTTGGAAACAAACCACCTCCTCTTTCCTGATTTATTCAAACGGCTTTTATATCAATCATTATTCAGGCCTTACGGTCTATATTCAGCAGAACAATTTCCCGTCACTAAACACACGTTACGAAGAAACTGCATGGCAGAAAGCAATATTTTCAACAAATTAACAAGTCGTAAGTAATTCTTATTTTATTTCGATGATGCTGTCCACGACATATTTGCTGTAACCGCGCCAGGGAATAGGGCTTAAATATTCCTTGTAATGAACGTCCACATCTTTGCCACCAGCCATCATCAGCGCTTCGGCCAGCCGTTTGTCGGATACCGAAAAAATGAACTCGTTTGACTGGATGGAATTTGTCGGGGAGGCTTTTATCCCTGCCTGAATCATTTTTCCTTCGTAAGTTTTGAAAATGTATCCTTTGTGAACCACGTAATTCAACTGGCCGCTCTTTACTCCTTCACCCCAGACGAAATAGTAACGAAAATAACCATATCCGAAAATAATCACGATAAGCGCCAACGATACAATTGTCAACCATTTTTTCATCTTTTTTTGCATAGCTTATTAAATATATAACAAATTATTATCTCAGTTTACTATTTCTCTCAATGTAAGTATAAACGTCCGGATATCTTCTTCGGTAGTATCCCATGAAGTAACAAGTCGGATTTCGTGAATGGCTTCGTTCCAAAAATAAAAGTAATATTTTTCCGACAGTTTTTTCGCCGCGTCTGCAGGCAGAGTAAAGAAAAGCTGATTTGTTTCTACCTGTTGTGTAAATTCCACTTGCGAAAAAGTCTGTAGTTGAGAAGCCAGTTCTTTAGCATGCAGGTTGGCTCGACGGGCATTTTTCAGCCACAGGTCTTGCTTCAGATACGGGACAAACTGTGCTGAAAGGAAGCGCATCTTTGAGGCCAGTTGCGCTGACTGTTTTCGCAGATACATCAAATCGTCCGACAATTCAGGGCGGAAAGAAATAACGGCTTCCCCCATCATCATTCCGTTTTTTGTGCCGCCAAAGCTGAGGATATCCACGTCGGCGTCGACGGTCAGTTGACGAGCCGTGCAGCTTAAAGCGGCACATGCATTTGCCAGTCGCGCGCCATCGACATGCAAATACATGTTGTGCTGATGTGCAAACGCAGCAATGGCCTTTATTTCGTCGATGGTATAAAGCGTGCCTAATTCAGTGGATTGGGAAATATAAATGGCTTTCGGCTGCGAATGATGGCAAATGCCGAGCTGTCGCAAGTGTGGACGAATCATGTCGGGCGTCAGTTTACCGTCTTTTGTTGAGACAGTAGTTAAGGAACAGCCTGTCATCTTAACCGGCGCGCCACATTCATCCACAAGGATATGCGCTGTTTCGGCGCAGATAATGCTGTTGAATGTACGGGTCAGCGCTTGCAAGGCAATCGAATTGGCGCCCGTTCCGTTGAATACGATAAACGGAGCAGCATTACCGCCAAAAAGCGTTTTCAGACCGGCAACCGCCTTTTCTGTCCAAGCGTCGTTGCCGTATCCGATGGCATGGTCGCTGTTTGCGCAGACAATAGCATCCATGATTAAAGGATGTACTCCAGAATTATTATCACTGGCAAAACTTCTCATAAGCTGGTTTTATTTCCTTAAATTCAGTTTTTCTTCCAGTTCGTTTTTATCGCGCTGGTCGGCCAGTTTGAGCAGATGCAGGAAATCAGTAACATCAACAGCAAGGAGGAACAGGCACACAAAGGCGCCCAGATATGCAATCGAGCCATTGAAAATAACTTCCACCACCAAAACGCTTGCAATAATGATTCGCACTTCCGTTGGGCCAAACAGACCGGAATCAATCGTATATTTGTTAGTAATTTTGAAACGCAGCAACGCAGTCATCATAGCCCAACCGTATAGAACGACAAAACCAAACCCGAAAAATTCCCAGTCAGCGCCCACATAAACAATGAATCCGCTACCAATCAGGATATTCGTCAGCCAGTCAACAGTAAAGTCAAGAGAAAAGCCGTACCATTTGCGCGGTTTGTTTCGGAAATACGCCAGCCTTCCATCAAGCGAATCGCCAAACCAGTTGATAATAAACCCCAAAACGCCCAACAGCAATAAGTATCTATTCACATAAGCAGCCAGCAAAAAACTGGCAGCTGTAATGAAACTTCCCACAAAACCGATGCCCGTAAGCATGTTTGACGTCATCCATAACGGAATGCGTTGGACTAAAAAAGCAATAAAATTTTGTTCATATTTTCGTAAAAGATTGGTTCTGCTTCTGTCCTTTGTAATTTTTGACAAAGCCGAAGCTTGTGTTTCGTCATTTTCTTTTGATTTATCCATCGTTAAATATTTGTTTTTTTGTTAGTTGTCAGAATATCCGCAGTCATAGTTTTTTTTGCCAAAGATAGTGCTTTTTTATATGCTGTCAAGTGTTTGGAAGAAAAGTTGAAGGAAAGCAAATATGAAAGACGAAAACTCCGCACTCCGCCTTTCATATCTTAGTGTTTTGCTGGTTTTTCGGTCGATGGGTTACATTTTTTTAGCGCCGTCGCCTATTTCGGCGATATAAAATTCCGGTTTCAGTCCCGTTTTGGCTTCGTATCTGGCGCCAACCTTTTCAATAAATGTATCAATGGCTTCATCCTTCACTAAGGAAACGGTGCAGCCGCCGAAGCCGCCGCCTGTCATGCGGGAACCGATAACACCTTCGATTTTCCATGCTTCTTCGGCCATGGCGTCAAGTTCGGGGCCGGTCACTTCGTAATCGTCGCGCAGAGAGACATGCGAAGCATTCATCAATTGCCCGAATTTCGTCAGATTGCCGACCTTCAATGCTTCTACGGCATCGGTGGTTCGCTGTACTTCGCCCACAACATGACGGGCGCGTTTGAATGCTACTGGATCGGTGATGGCCGAAGAAATCTCGTTAAATCTGGCTTCTGTCAACTCGGCCAGATACTTGAGCGGGTGAACGTTATTCAACTGTTCCACTGCCAGTTTACATTCGGCAACTCGCTGGTTGTATGCTCCGGAATCTAATTTGTGCGGACTGTGTGTGTTGGAAATAAGTACCTTAACGCCATCAAGTTTCACTGGCACCAGTTCAAATGCCAATGTGTCGCAATTCAGGAAAATGGCATGGTCTTTCTTTCCGTTTGCAGAAGCGAACTGGTCCATAATGCCACAATTCACAAGCGCAAACTCATGCTCTGCTTTTTGTCCTATTTTCGCCAGTTCTGCGCGGTCAAATTCCGTTTTCAGCTGGTCGTTCAATGCGTATGCTGTTACGACTTCCAGCGCAGCCGACGATGACAGGCCTGCGCCATTTGGAACATTACCCCAAATCAGGATATCAAATCCTTCCGTAAAAACAATGCCTCGTTTCACAAACTGAGCGAAAACTCCCAGCGGATAATTTGCCCACGATTTTTCGAGACGTTCGGTCAACTTGTCCAACGGAATGGATTCAATTTCCGGCTGATTCAGCGAACGGAAATTAACCGTCGGCTTTCCATTTTTACGCAGCAATAAATAAGTTCCAAAACTTAACGCGCAGGGAAAAACATAACCGCCATTATAATCGGTATGTTCGCCAATTAGATTTACACGTCCGGGTGCAAAGTACACCGCCTCTGCTGCTTGTCCATATGCCGCAGCATACGATTTTTTCAAATCTTCTGTATTCATATTCGTCGTTTTTATAAGATAAAATTATTGTAAATTATTAATAGTTATCAAAAGTTAATTGACATTTTTCAATGAACTGATTTTCGTTCGCTTAGTTAGGTTTCGCAAACTTTCTGTATAAATAAAAAGGAATAATTAACATAAAAACACTGCGGGACAAAATTACATAAATGAATTGAGAATTGAGAATTGAGAATTGAGAATTAACATGAATTAATGAATGAACCAAATCAAATATGATGATTACCGCAAGACGGACGACAGAATATTTTTGCTGACTTGGCGCTTGACCGTTGTAAGCGCCAAGTCAGCAGGACTTCGCAATGACAATGTATCAAAAAGCCTCATGAGGGCTGCCTGTTTTCAGTTTCAGGTTTTCCCAGTCATAAGTAACAGAAGGAGATACCGTAATTTGCGGTTCTTGCACTTTACCGGCAAATGTGGTTGCTCTCCGCACGTTTTCTGCTGTTTTGGCAAATAAATCTTTCATCGTGACGTCGCCACTTGTTTCCTGCAAGGTTTTGATCAGGTAATAAGTAAAATAGCCTTGTTTCTTTTCGTGATAAACGCTTGACGTCTGGTCGCCGCTGCTTGAGGAAAACGAAATGGTGTTTCCGCGCGGCATGCCTGTTTTGGGAACAACGCGCACCGCTTTTTGGGCTACCAGCGCCTCTTCGCCCTTGAAGCCGCCGCTGAAGCAAGCGTCCAGAAAAACATAAGCTGCTTTTACCGGATGTTTCGACAGTTCGGCATAGAGCTCTTCCAGCGAAATGCCAAAGCGGATGTTTTTTCCGCTTACGTCCACCGGCACCAGAAAAGCGTCTTTGGTGCGTTCGTCGTTATTTCCATGTCCGGAAAAGAAGAAAAACAATTCGGCGTCGGGGTCAGTTCCGGCCATGTTTACCAGCCAATCCAGCTGTTCATGCATGATGCCGGCGGTGGCATTGGCTACATATTTTATGTGCTTGGCCGGTATTCCAAACAGCCGGATGCCATATTCCCTGAATACAGCCGCATCATTTACTGCATAAGGTACGTTAATTTCGGCGTTTGCTCCGGCCACGCTATAGTCTTCGTTTCCAATAATCAATGCATAACGATGCTCATGAGGCGTTCCTTCCGGAATATTTTCCAGCAGTTCGCTTTTGAACGTGAGGGAGAATTTTTCTGACGGCCGCACAGTGGGCTGGCTGGCCGTGCCGACGCCGTCAATCCTGAGGGTATTGGCTGCCGTCAGGTACTGTCCGACTTTTACACGGAACACCTCGTTAATGGCCGACGATTTGGAATTTTCGCTAACGGCCATCAGCACGGCAATTGAATCCTGGTCAAAACGTTTGTTCACCAAAAAGCCGCAATCCACGACAGAAACATCTCCGGGCGGAATGCTGTCGACAGTAATGTCTGTAACATCGGTGGTAAACACGTTTCTTGGCAGTTTAAAATTGATTCTCACCTGATTGGCAGTTACGCTTCCGTTGTTTCGGATAGCCACCGTCAGTTTTCCGTTGTCGCCCAGCGTAATGGAAGATCCTTCGGCTGCAAAAAACTGATGATCGGCAACCGCCAGACGCGGCATGGCAAAATCGTTCGTTGCCACAATCAGCTCGGCCGGATCGGCGTCAAAACCGTTTGCCTCGAATGCGTAGATGTTGATGGCGACGTTTCCCTGCGGCAGGTTTCTGTCCACAATATAGCGCATGGTATATTGCTTGGAAGCACCTGCCGGAATATTCCCGCCGTCCATCTCCTTACTTCCGTCAAAGAAGCGGTCAAGTCCCTGCTGTTCGGACAGGCGCAACCGGATATTGTACGCATCTCCCAGCCCCTGATTCTGGACGGTGAAGGTAACCGCAAAACTTTCGCCTGCGTCAATGATTTTATTTTGGCTGCTTTCGGCAAATTCGTCTATCCTGATAACCAGTTTTGCCGGATTCTGTGGACGCGGAATAGCTGCGTCTTCCGTTTGCGCTGCCGGATTTTGCTGCTGCAATGCACTGTAAGCCTCCATGCGGGCG
The DNA here is from genome assembly GCA_031279795.1 of Bacteroidales bacterium. Classification (GTDB taxonomy): domain Bacteria; phylum Bacteroidota; class Bacteroidia; order Bacteroidales; family WRGA01; genus WRGA01. The sequence goes on along the minus strand of JAITHZ010000367.1, from coordinate 5,870 downwards.
GCGAAGAGCGAATAATCAGCGCCATCGGCAATCAGCTGGTTTAATACCTTGTATTCGGGAATCATGTCCATGTAGTGGTAAACATTGGCCAGCCCAACCATGTATTGCCGCAAGGTCGGGTCTTTTTCCAGTATTTTAACAAACAAGTCTTTGGCATCCATCAAATATCCTGCAGCCTTTTGCCGGACGAGGGCGTACTGTATATCGTCGGCAATTGTGGCGCCATTGTTGATAATTTCTGTCGCATAATTGAAATTGCTGCGAGCCAGACCGGTCACCAGTTCAAAATTACCCGGATTCAGTGTATAAAGTCGCTGATAAATTTGCAGAGCTTCTTCGTTTTTACCGGAGGTTTCAAGAATTCTGGCTTTTACCGGAAGTACTTTTTCATTATTCTGGTCAATTGCCAGAATCTTGTCAATCGTAGACAACACCTTGTCAATATGTTGTGCTGTGATATATACATTAACCAGATTGTACAGAAAATCAAGCACTAAAGGGTATTGTTCGTTGGCACGCAGCAGGATATTTTCCTGTTCTTTAAGATTTTTTTGTGCCTGATAAATCATGTTCAAATAAGTATATGCATCTTTGGCATATACTTTCGAGTCGGTATGCAAATATTCCTGAAACAGGGAAATAGCCTGCGTGTATTTTTGAAGTTTAAACGCTGCTATTCCGGCAGAATAGACAATCGACGGATACTGTGCGCTTTTTGGCAGCAGTTCGTTGCGGAACAGCGGGTGTTGCGGCAATTCGACGTACGGCAGCGCAAAATCCAGCGCCTTGCTGTTGTTCTGCTGTTCAACATAGTAAACAACAGCATTTTCCAAAACAGGATAAGCCGCCCTCAAGCGGTTTTTTATTCCGGATATAAATGCGTTGTTATCCGCTGCGTTTGCTACTTTCTGGAAATTGTTGTAGCTTTCCAGCAAATAGGCATAAGCGCCGTCGATGTTCGTACCCTTGTCCCGTTCGCTTTCATAAAGGACAAACAATTGATTGGCTTTTTTGAATGATTCTTCAGTCGTTTGGGCAAACGAAAAAAAAGCAAAAACCATGCAACATAAAATTGAAAACGTAATCCGCTTTTTCATAATTTTTATTTTTGTTTAAAAGCGTCTACAATTGTAAATCGAATCTGTATTCTCCGAAATTCGCCTCCGCGTTCTTCCGCCACTTCGATGTTGAACTGATAATCGTTGCGCGTTTGCTGCAAGGCGCTAATGTTTTTCGACAAATACTCCTTCACGCCGGCAGCGCGAATAAATGCCAGCTGTGGGTTGGAAGTAATGCCTGTTACTTTGGTGATGGTAATGTTGTTTAAATCGCCATTTTGGTAATACGGTTCGCCCACAAAATCGCCATACGCGCCATTGTAGGAAATTTTTCCGCGAACAGGCGCTCCATCGGCTGAGCCGGTTATCGAAATCTTCACCACTTTTCCTGCTTCGAGGTATTTGGCAAAGTCGCCTTCTTCAAATGAGCTTTTGATAATTTTCATCAGCGACATGGCAGCATTCGATTTCAGGATGTCATATCCGCCAGAGGGAAAATCGTCGCGTGCCGAAAATTCCTCGCTTATCACCTCATACTGATAGCTGATTCGGTAGTTCAGAATTTTGTTGCCGTCGGCGTCCACATCTGCGATTACTTCTGTGTGTACGTTGATTTGTGTATTGTCGGAAATCAGTTTTTCCTGTTTGTTTTCATTCATGACATTTTCTGTGACTGCCTGCAGCTGCATTTCTTCCTGACTGGCAATCTGCAGAATTTCGAGCGGCACAAGGTCTAACGACGAATCTACCGCAATTGCAGTCATTCGTGTTCGTCCGATATTGTCATAGATATACACCTTGTTGTTCACTTCGTTCGTGACTTCGAGATAAACCAGTTTAAATTCATCATTTTCTGTTAATGAATAAACAGCGTTTTCGAATTTCAGTTTATTTTTATCAAAACTTGATACTTCCGACGCCGGAACCGGTATTTCAATTGGCGTCAGGGTAGCAAAATTAATAGACAGCAAGCCTCCTTCGCTGTTATAATCGCCAACAAAAGGATTTTCCATTGCCAGACGGTTGCCGGCAAGAGCGGTAGCTGCTTCCTGCGCAAAGAGTTCCATCTGTTTCGCTCGTGTTTCGTCGTTCACACGGATGGCATATTCTTCCATTGTTTCCCCTTGCATCATTTTTACCCATTCATTCATTTTGCGATCAACTTCCTGATTGATAATCTTTCCGTAGAATGGATTCAATCCGTTGGCATTCCAGAAAACTATATGTTTCGGACGGTTGGAAACAAGGTAAGCCTTGCTGGTTGATCTGTTTTCAAAAAAATTACACGAATGAACAGATTCGGCTTCGCTGATCACCTGCGTCACCTCATTTTTTCTGATGTTGTAGATCACAATTTCTTTGCCGCCGCTAACGAAAGCCACGTATTTGTCATCACCGTTAAATGTAGGCGAAGCAAGCTGGTGTTCGCTTTCGTATGTCAGAAATATTTCCCAATTTCTTGTATTATAAACAATTAACTTATTGCCGGATGTGACGGCAAGCATCGAAGCATCAGGCGAGAAAGCCAAGCCGCTGCCAACTGCATCCAGCCTTAGTTTTGTCCGGATTGCTTTTGTTTCAAAATTCCAGATATCCACCAGATTATCGCTGGTTATTGCAGCAATAAAATAATTGTTGGAACTCATTGCCAATGCCGTAACTGGTTTGTTCCCACGCAGAATAAACTGCTGCATGTATGCTCGCGTATCATATACCACGATTTCGTTGAACGAATTACCTGTCAGAAGATGCCGCGCGTCGGTCGAATAGGCAACGGCTACCGGAAGGGGTTTCGCTTTCAACTCCTTACGTGTATCTTTTATTTTAAACAATCGTTCGTCTTCGTTACTCATGGAGAATATGTCCAGCGTTTCGCTGTCGCTGATTACGGCAAATGAACTTCCGCTCGGATTGATGGCAAGCGCCGTGACCTTCGACATGGAAGTAATCGTTCTGTCTCGATAGGTATTGAGCGATGGCGGCGAATAATAGACCAGCACGAAGCTTGCATTGCTAAACATCTTGATTTCGCCTTTTGATGGAAAAGTTTTGATTGTTTCTAATTGAGCGAAAACAGGAGACGAAAATGCAATCAGAAAAAACACGGCGAACTGCAATAATGTCTTTTTCATATTTTTAGTTATCAGTTAATTTTTAATTTCAATAACAGTGGGCGATTCGTTCATATATTCTGGAATGCAGTCGCCAACCGAAGCGCCGATGTAAGTAGGATCGCAAACTGTATATTTTGCGCCTTTAAATGTAACAAATGCTCCGTCGACATTGTCGCCCAAATTAACGGCCGTAGCGGCATGACCACTGTAGATCAGCCCGATAACTTTAAGTCCGGTAAGTTTCCGCACCAGGTAGGCAAACAGAATGGCATTATCTTCGCAGTCGGTAAATGGATATTCAAACGCTTCCTCGTAAAAGAAAAATTTCTCTTTCCCAAATTGCTCAAAATCAGTTTTATATGGAAAACCCTGATGCATGAAGTTCAACAATGTTGCCACTTGTTCGTAGGGAGTTTTTCCTTCGAGGCGTTTTCCGATTTGGGTTTGAAGCGAAGCAGTCACATCTGCCGAACATTCTGAATTGAATGGCACTGAAATGTCGCACGACGGCATTTGGGCGTAAAAATCCTTTGTGTTTGGGTTGAAGGTTATGCGTATACCTTCGCCGAACACTTCGTTTTTAACTGTTTCTGTTTCTGTTGGTTTTGACACATTTATCGGTTCTTCGATGGTTAATGATACCGTTCGTTTCTCGTTGTCGTCTTTCCAGTTGTTGCTGTACGAATAAACAGATTTTTGCTCGTTGCCCATCAGGTAATAATTTTTCCCGTCGACCTGAACATAGCGGCGTTCATACACTTGGTCTTCAATCGGCAGGAGCAACAGAATTTCCCGATAGGTTTTGTCTCTGGCTATTCGTGTCCGGTAGCCGCTGTCATTGAGAATAAATGCTGTGAAAATCGTTTTTTCATTGGCTTTATCCGGTGTATATATTCTATCGGCCAGATTTTTCACAAACATATAATATCCCCAGTCGTTGAGTTTTAATTCTCGTTTTATCAGGAGACATTGATAGGTCACTTCTTCAAAACTTGCTTTAGCCAGGGTGCGCCAGAGCTTTGCGATGTCTTCTTCGTAAAGTCCTTTCAATTCTACATTAAATCTTTTGTCGTAATTAAAATTTAATTTATAGCCCAGAAAGTCAACCGTCGTTTTTGTGTAAGTAACATCTTTTGGCGCTTTTGGTACGGGGAGTTCCGGAAGTTTTGGCAAATTCTGCGGAATAGTCATTACTTCAGGAGCTGCGGGGATTTCTACCGGTGGCGTCTTTTTTTTTCGTTCTGGGTCAACAACAGGAGGATCAACGGGTTTGGGCATTTCGACCCGCTTTTTACCCGACATCACTTCAAATTCTGCCCATTTTTGTTCCAGAAAATCGGCAAATTCAAGCTGTTTCTGTTGCCTGAAATCGTCGAATTGCTGTATTTGAGCCTGTTTGAATTTTTCAAAGTCCAACTGCGCCTGAACAGGTAAAAAGCAGAAGAAACAAAAAACAATACATGCCGAAAAAATTCGTTTCATAATTATTAATTTTTAGAGTTTCGTTGAGTTATCTGATATAAACTGCGTACTTCCACACGGTTGTCGGGACTTATTTTGGCTATCCAGTTCAATACCGAATGAAAATTTATTTCTTTTTCAAAAAAAGGAACATCCTGTTTTGTATAGACAAAAAGCAGCAAGTTTGTTTCGGAAATTTTTGTTGCGTCAATTTTTTCCAGTTGGTAGTCAAATCCGTATGATAATGGGAATTTTACTTTAGTATTAGACTGAAACAACCGGTTTTTTTCGTATTCATTCGGATACAGTAAATAGCCGTTGTTGTTATGTTCAAAAACAAAAATTTTCAAAAAGCCATCGCCATAAGGAGTTACAAAAAACGACAGTTTGTCGCCGTTTCTGTATGCATGTTCAATACCTTCAACTTTCAGAAGAAATGAGGGATCCCGCTTTTTATCGTACTTGCGTACTACGGCTTTGATGGCTACTCTGGCCACCAGCAAATCCGTTCCGGCCTGTTTTTGTTCAATTTTTTTTTCCAAAATGGTAAAATCAACCACCTCTCCGCCCAGTTCGATGTTGCTCACGCCGGTATAGGACTGTCCTTGCTGCGTGGTGTACAGCGAATTGATTTCGTTGATGGATTCGTCGATGCCGGCAAGCCGTAAAGCCTCAAATTTCGCTTCTGTCAACGCCCGCTCGTAGGCCTGTTCCGGAGATATGTTGCTGATTGACCATTCGCCTGTCGCTCTGTCGATTTTAATGTCTTGAGCGCCAACAAGCAACCAGCCGAAAAACAAGATTACGGCGAGCGTCGTTCTTACACAACCTGCATTCATTTCATTGCCAGATTATTCTTTATCTATGGCTTCTTCAAAAATCTTGCGATACTGGTCTGCATCGAAATCAATTTTGTCTTTTGTCGCTCTGGAAATCCCGTCTGCCAGTTGTTTTCCAATGTCTTTTTTCGACATTTCCACCGCTACAAAACAGCGCACGTCATCTTTCTTCTTGTCTACTTTAAGCGTTTTCGAATCTATCACGCGAATGTTGGAAAGTACCTGAGTTACAATGTCCTGACTCATTCCTTCAATTTTTTGCGACAATTCGGGGGTAGCTCCAACGCCATACTGTTGAAAATAAGTCGTATTCACTTCATTGAAGAATGACTGAATACTTCCGGATATTTCTGATTTTGCATTTTGAAGCGCAATTTTTTTGGCTATCGCAAAATCAG
>JAITHZ010000279.1 GCA_031279795.1 Bacteroidales bacterium | reverse complement strand
TGATGCGGAATCTATACGGCGTTTCCGGCATCCATCATTTTATGGCGTTGATTTGAACAGTCGCTTCGAAACGGCTCCGGCTTTGAAAGATATTCGATTGCTGACTGATTTTTTTGCCTGTATGAGATAAGACTATGACTATGAGACAATAAGAAACAAAAGACTGTATGACAAACAGAATTAATCAACTTTTTGAACAGAAGCGACAGGAAATTTTGTCGGTTTTCTTTACCGCAGGGCATCCGAAATTAGAAGATACTGTTCTCATTATAAATGAATTGCAGTCAAATGGCGTCAGCTTGATTGAAATTGGTATTCCGTTTTCCGACCCGATGGCCGATGGTAAAGTGATTCAGGAAAGCAGCGCTGTTGCCCTGAAAAACGGGATGAGTTTGCGGAAACTGCTTAGCCAGTTGCGAAACGTACGGAACGATGTGCATATTCCGTTGATAATGATGGGGTATCTAAATCCTATTATGCAGTTTGGTTTCGAAAATTTTTGCAGAGAATGTAGCAGCGTCGGTATTGACGGGATGATTATTCCTGATTTGCCGTTTCACGATTACATGGAATCGTACAGGGAGATTTCCGAGCGTTACGGATTGCATATCATCATGTTGATTACGCCAGAAACATCCGAAGAACGTATTCGCCTGATTGACGAACATACCAGCGGATTTATTTATCTCGTTTCTTCGGCCGCAACAACCGGCACGCAGCTGGGATTCGGCGAAGATGCACTGCAATATTTCCGGCGTATCAAAGCCATGAACTTGCGCAATCCGCTTATGGTGGGATTTGGTATTTCAAACAGGGAAATGGTGCAGTCTGTTTGTGAACATGCTGCGGGCGCCATTGTGGGAAGCAAGTTTATCAAACTGCTGGATTCGGAAGGTTCTGTTCATGATGCAGTAAAAGCGTTGGTCAGCGATTTGCGATAATAATCTTGTCCTGTACTCTAAAGGCCAAGCTGCGAAAAATGGTGAGTAAAAAATATCCATTTACAATTTATTATTAATCAGTAAATTGTAAATGGATAAATTTTTGATGGAATGCATCAATGTGTTCTTGTTCAATAAGCTTCAAGCTTTGTATCTTGCATTTCGGCCTTATCAATTTTTTTCTTGTCGAGGCTTCTCCATGCAAAGATGATGTAAAGCAAAACAAACGGAATTAACAGTGAGACGATACTCATAACCTTCAACGTAAACAGACTGGATGAACTGTTGTAAATTGTCAGCGAACTTTGCAAGTCTGTTACCGATGGATAGTAGGCTGTGTTGTTATAGCCGGCAAGCAGCAACAGCGACAGAACCGCCAGTACCGTACCAGCGCCGGCAAACCAGATTCCTTTTGTGAAGGGCTTTTTGGCCTGCGAGCGAATCAAACCGTACAGCAATGCCAACACACCGACCAGAAAAATTGCCAGTACTGCAGGCAGTTCAATCAGGTTGGTAAAATATTTGGCTGATTCCATGGAAACAACTTCCGTGTCTGGATTTACAGCAAAGCCTTCGGCAAACAGCGTCCAAATCAAAAAGGTAAGGAAAAACACCAAAAACGGGATGGCATTGTACAGTGTCTGTTTTTTTGCCCGTCCGAAGATGACGTTATCGGAAATGTTGTTCATGAAATAAAGTGCCGCCAGCGTGCGCGACAGGAAAAATACTCCCAGCCCCAGCAACAGATTACGTACATTCAATGCCGCTTCCAGTCCGTGTAGCGGATTTTCCCAGGATGAAATTACAGGATTCGCAGGATTCAGGAGATTTGCCCGATTCACTATAAATTCCGAACCGGTGAAGAACGTGGCTACTGCTGCGCCTAACAAAATCGTGCCCAATAATCCGTTGATAAACAGGAATATTTCGTATGTGCGCTGACCAAGAAAATTTCCAGCCAGCGTGCGGTATTCATACGAAACAGCTTGCAGTACAAAACATACCAGTATGAGCATCCACACCCAGTAGGCGCCGCCGAAACTGGTAGAATAAAACAGAGGAAAGGAAGCAAAGAATGCTCCTCCGAAGGTTACCAGCGTCGTAAACGTAAATTCCCATTTGCGACCTAACGAATTTACCAGCATTTTACGTTCCAGTTCATTTTTGGCAATGGTGAAAAGCAGTGACTGGCCGCCTTGAACAAACAGCAGGAAAACCAGTATTCCGCCCAGAAGCGACACCAGAAACCACCAGTATTGTTGAAAAAATGTATAATCCATAGTCTTGTTATTTTTTAATTTTTAGCATTTAAATCGAATTCCGGACCTGTCTTGATTTGCTTGATCATGATTCTGAGTTCTGCAATTAATAAAGCTGTGAAGACAATAAGGAACAGGAAAAAAGTAATTTGTACCGAACTTGCCGGAATTTTCGAGATTGCCGAAAATGTTGGCAAAATATCCTGAATTGCCCACGGCTGACGTCCGACTTCTGCCACAACCCACCCCAGTTGCGAGGTAATATAGGCCGCTGGAATAGAGATCAGTGCAACCCATTTTAACCATACAGGCTTGATATCTTCCTTTTTGTAAATAAGAATTAAAATAATTAGGAAGAAAAGGATAAAATATCCACCCAGTATGACCATAATATGAAACGAATAGAATGTCAGTCCAACAGGAGGAATGAGCTGTTCCGGCGAAGTCATGTATCCATAACCGAAATGATTGATGTTATCCTGGATAGTCTTGCGGTGAATTTGTTTCTGTGCTTCATCCTTTGCTGCTTTCGCCTTGCCGTAATCGGTCAACGCCTGCTGAACGAGTTTGCCCTTGTCGATACGTTCTGCCAGCGAAGGAACGATCGTACCGTCGGATTTCGTGTATCCTCCGATAATATCCTTAATGCCAGGAACAAATGAATCCAAATCGCGTTCGGCAAAAAACGAGAGCATGCCCGGAAGTTCAATCTTAAACAGGAAAGGATCAACTCCGTCGTTATATGACTTTTTGTCCGGATTCAACACGCCAGCGGCAACCAGGCCTGCTCCTGTTTTTCCTTCATACAGGCCTTCCATGGCCGCTAACTTCATGGGTTGTTTTTGCGCAACCTGATAAGCCGAACCGTCGCCTGTAATGGCCAGCATTACGCCGGCAAACAGCCCGACAATCGCCCCAATCTTGATGCTGCTGACTGCAAAGCGTTTTTCACGATTTTTCAGTAAGTACCAGCAGGCAATCCCTACTACAAACGAAC
>JAITHZ010000247.1 GCA_031279795.1 Bacteroidales bacterium | reverse complement strand
TATTGATTGAAAGGCTTTCAGCCTTAACTTGATGACATTGAGCTAAAGCATACGGTTAATAAAGTATCGTCCCGCAAATATAGGGACTTACCGTTACAGGTTATTTATTTTGCATCCCTAAACTTGCCGATACAGAGCAAAAACTTTCAGGGATTCTGTACGAACGAGGCGTTGGAGAAAAGGACTTTGCCATTATTCGAAACATGCGTTTAATTCGTAATTCGTAATTCGTAATTACGAAAGAAATCTTGTTTATTTCGCATCCCTCAACGGTTTTGTTAATACAAAAATCCAAACAGCCACAATGGGATTTTGTTTTGAAAACCGTATTCAATATTGTCTGCAACGACAAAAGCGTTTTCAACGTTTTTTATCTGCTCGCCGGTTTTGCTTTTTCCGCCGACTTCAAAGGTAAATTTATTATCCACCATAAAGTCGCCGCTACTTACATATTCAATTTTGTTTTTGTAAGATAACTGGTTGAAGAAGAATGTTTCACGAATATTTCCGATATCGGTATTTGCCGATACCAGCGCAAAACTGATATTGGAATTTTCCAGATATATTTTATCCGGTTTTTGCAGTTTGTTTACCCCGTCGGTATCTTTGTAAAGATGTTTTGTCAGTCCTGCTTCCGCAAGATAATGCAGATAGTTGATAAAAGTAATTCTTTCGACGCCGATATGCTGACTTAATTTGCTGATATTTGGAATAAATGGAACCGATTCGGCGACAATTTGCAACAGTTGTTTTATTTTTTTTATATATGCAACTTCAACGCCCCTTAACAGAGGCAGTTCCACTTCCAGAATCATATTGACGATTTCTTCTACCCGATGGAAATACAATGTCGGCGCTTCGCCAAAAAACGGATAATAACCATGTCGCAGATAGTTCGGAAAATGTTCTAACGGCTTGATTTGACTCAACACACCGGATGATATTGCACGTTGGTTATTTAACAAATCCGTCAGGTTTACAGGCTCAAACTCTGTTTTAAAATTCATGTTAAGATATTCCCTGAACGAAAGTCCCTGCATATAATAAACCACAGCGCGACGGCTTAAATCAACTTTTGAATTCAGAATTTCGAGCATCGACGAACCGGTAAACACTACTTTCAGGTCGGGAAAATCGTCGTAGATATTTTTCAGTTATACCGACCAGTTCGGATATTTATGAATTTCGTCAAGAAACAGATATTTGCCGCCGCGCTTTGAAAACGTGTCAGCCAATTCAACCAGCTTATGTTCCGAAAACCAGATATTATCGGCGCTGACATATAAAACGCGTTCATTGCCGTACAGATTCTGCCTGATGTATTGCAGCAAAAGCGTAGTTTTTCCCACGCCCCGCGCCCCGATAATTCCGATAAAACGGTAATTCCACTCGATTTTTCCCATGATGCTGCGAACAAAGTCAAGTGAAGTTTGCTCTACTTTTTGAACTGATTTTTCCAATAAACTATCCATATAAATTATTTTTTGCATATTCGACTGCGCAAAGATAATGATTTTTTGTATAGTCGACTACGCAAAGATAATATTTTTTTGATTATTCGACTATACAAAAATAAAAGGTGAGTGATTTTTTATGCAGGCAAAGCCTGCAATCATAGACCGGACGAGGCACAGCCTCGCCCGAACCGACAGGAATTAGGAATTAGGAATTAAGAATTAGGAATTAAAAATTAAAAATTAAAAATTACGAATTACGGAACCTTGCAAGTCCTCGTAATTCGTAATTTTTAATTCGTAATTGAATTGAGAAAACTCTCAATTCTCAACTTTCAACTATATGAAGCCGCCATTCCACCAATCATCGTCTTCGAGATCCTCTAATGAGGTGGGGCTTCCTGCAAATCCATTTTCTATTTGGATGTTCACTACTTCTATCGCTGGAGCTTCGTAAGCTGCTACGCTGCTGCCATTTTCTTCTGTATGTTTCATAGCTATAATTTATAAATTATCAGCACTAATCACTAATCACTAATCACTAATTTAACGGTTTGTGCTCCCTGTCCGGTAACAACTTTCACGATACAAACGCCTTGTGGCGCTTTGGCTGTATAGACGGGCGCGTTTACGGCTGCCGTCGATACGAGCGCGCCTTGCAAAGTGTAGACCGATACGCTGACGATGGGGTTTGCTGCGCTGGATATGGCGTGTATTGCGCCATCCCTGCTGTAAACGGCTACCGGTGCGGCTGCGGCTGTGCCTGCGGCGTCGGTGGTGACTGCCGGCGACAGGCTGATGCTGAAGCGGCTTTCATTGGCGACGGGTTTTCCGTCGACGAGCGTGGGTGCGTAGTCGAAGGTATAGTCGCAACTTGCCTTGCCTGTCAGGTCGGCTACCGGCACACCGTTTTCGCACAGACTTACCACTGCGTCCCATGCATCCATGCCACTGAACGAAAGCGTGATGGCTCCGGTGTAGCTCGTGTGTATGGCCAGCGGTATGGTGATGCTGTTGGTATTGACCACATTGATGCCCAACGCTACAGAGCTGCCGGTGGTGGATGGCTTCAGCGTATAGAGGTCGGGCAGGGTGTTGATACTCGACATGAGCTTGGGCAAATCCACGATGCCGTTAAACACCGTGCCGCCATTGTCCTTGTTCAGGATGATGGTGCGCGCCGTGCCTGCGCTGTTGCTCGCCGATACCGTCATCTGTGCCGTTTCCTGCGCTGACTTCAACGTGCCGAGTCCTGAACCGGTTGCAAGACCTATCGGGAACGTCAGCGTGAATTTATCTAATTCGTCAGTTACATCGCCTCCTGTTGAATTATATATTACAAATCCTTGCAGAGGAGCAATGGCATCCAAACCCGTACCAAATACTTTAGCAGTTCCATCCCAGGCATAGTAACCGGTTAAGTTGAGACCAGTATTATTCAAAGCAAAACTGCTATAACTGATTGAGGACATAAACGGATTGCCCACTACTGCAAAAGTACCAAGACCCAGATTGCCATCATTTCTTTTCGGCACCTCTACTTCAATTTTACTGTTGGTGATTGTCGGC
>JAITHZ010000221.1 GCA_031279795.1 Bacteroidales bacterium | reverse complement strand
TGTGATAATCGATTTCATTTTAATTAATTTTTTAATTCCCTAACCATCTCATTTTCTTGCCAGCAGTTGAAAAACATGTTCCATACTTGCAGCACGAAACTGTTGTTTCAGGTTTTTCGGAGTATCAAGCGCTTCTATTTTCCCGTCGACCATGATTGACACACGCTGACAATATTCGGCTTCATCCATGTAATGCGTGGTAACAAATACTGTAATTCCTTTGTCAGCAGCACGATATATCAATTCCCAAAACTGTCGTCGTGTAGCAGGATCAACGCCACCAGTGGGTTCGTCCAGAAATACGATTTGCGGTTCATGAAACACCGATACGGAAAATGCCAACTTTTGTTTCCACCCCAGCGGCAGTTCACGAACCAGCGTATTCCGTTCTCTTTCAAGCTCAAGTTCATTTAAAATTTCATTGGTTTTCAGCGCTATCTGTTTACTGTTTATGCCATAGATGCCACCAAACAGTCGCATGTTTTCCCAAACTTTCAGGTCTTCGTACAACGAAAATTTCTGACTCATATATCCAATGTGTTTTTTCACTTTTTCGGCTTGCCGACTGATATCGAATCCGGCAACACTGCCTTCGCCTGATGTTGGACGGCTCAGACCGCACAGCATTTGCATGGCTGTGGTTTTTCCGGCTCCGTTTGCGCCAAGAAACCCGAATATTTCACCACGTTCTACCTGGAACGAAATGCGATCGACAGCCGTAAAACTGCCAAAACGTTTTGTCAGATTGCTGGTATAAATGACCATTTTTATTTTTAAAAGTTAATATTAATTATTTCGCTATTGTCAATTGCATGAAACAATCCTCAATACATGGTTGTATTTCCTTGATTTCAATACAGGTATGTCCTTTTGCGGCCAGAAAATCGTGCAATGTTTCGAGCAGCAAATCAGGCTGAACAGTTATGTGATGCACAGCGCCGAATGTAAAACACGACTTTATTTGCGGATGTGTGCGCAAGTCATTCAACAACTGATACATGCGATCGCTTTGTACCGACAGGAGCTTTTCCGTAAAATGTTCGGTGATATGGTTGGGTGTATCAACCTGCAGAAATACTCCATTCTGAATCAGTGCAATACGATCACAACGTGTAGCTTCATCCATATAAGGCGTTGAGACAAGAATGGTAATATGCTGTTCTTTCAGCCGTTGCAGCATTTCCCAAAATTCTTTCCGCGAAACGGGATCAACACCCGTTGTCGGTTCGTCCAAAAACAACACGACAGGCTTGTGAATCAGCGCACAGCTTAGCGCCAGTTTTTGTTTCATTCCTCCCGACAATTTTCCTGCCAGACGATTCTTAAATGGTTCTATCTGTCCGTAAATGTCTTTTACCAAATCGTAGTTTTCAGCAATCGTTGTATTAAAAACTGATGCAAAAAACGACAGATTTTCTTCCACCGTCAAGTCTTGATACAGAGAGAATTTGCCAGGCATATATCCGATTCGTTTCCGTATTTGGCGATAATCTTTCACCACGTCCAATCCATCGACAAAAGCTGTTCCGCTGTTGGCCAGAAGCAAGGTAGTCAGTATCCGGAAAAGGGTAGTTTTACCTGCGCCATCTGGACCGATAATTCCATAAATTTCACCTCGATCCACTTCAAAACTGATGTTGTTTAGCGCCGTTATTCGTGTCTTTTTTCCGTATGTTTTTTGTATGCTGTTTACTGAAATCATATTTTTTAACCTAAGACCACAGTGAATAATTAATTAACATCGTAAATAAATAACTTATTTTCAAGATATTATTCTATTAAACTATCTCAATTAACTTACAATCGCAAAGATAACGCTTTTTAATTAAGGGAAAAATATTTTTAAATAATTTTCCCGTTTGTAACTGTCTAAAAATGTCTTCAATTATTCATCTTTTTGATGCGCCATTCCAGTGGATACAAATTATTGCCGCGCGTGCCGGTATTTTTTACGAATCCCAATGCTGTTTCGTTGTATGTTATCAGGATATATCCTCGTTCCATGTTGGCTGGCAATGCGATAGCTTCTCGGCGAAGGTATGCGATTGCCGTATGCAAATCTGCCTCGAAACACACAAATGCCGATTTGTTCAAGTGAACCGACAAAGCCAGCTGCGGGGTGGGAGATATATCCTTTCGGTTTATCACAGCGATTGGAATGCCGGATGTGACGACGCGAAGATGTTTCCTTATTTGCTGACATTCGGCATAAGTGGCTACAGGAAAAACTGTTATGCAGTTGCCGTTTTGTTCCGTGATAAATTCATCCTTATTTCTTATCCAATTGACAGGCAACGGTTGAAATTTATATTTCCGTGGTTTGTCCGCAAGAAAAATGTCCGTATCGTCAATCGGCTTTTGCACGACCGCGAGCGAAAAACCTTCGCCCTGTACCTTGTGTGGAAAAAAGCGGTAAACGGCAGGATAAACCGGTGAGGAGACGCCCCATTCTGCCGGAAAATTCAACGGCAGCAGAACGGCATGAAAAGTGCGGAGAAGCCAGTCGATATTTTCCTCGTTTTCGGCAGTATTGTAGGTGCAGGTGCTGTATATCAGCATACCGCCAGGCTTCAGACATTTCCAGCAGGCGGCCAGTATGCGCTGCTGGCGTTCGGCGCACAGCTGCACGTTTTTCGGCGACCATTGAGCTACTGTTGCAGCGTCTTTGCGAAACATACCTTCGCCAGAACAGGGAGCGTCGACCAGCACTACGTCAAAAAAATCCGGCAAGCGGCAAAAATCAGCCGGATCGTTCGCTGTAACCGTCACATTGGCACACCCCCATTTGGCAATATTTTCGGCCAAAATTCCAGCGCGGGAGCGAATTACTTCATTGGCCACCAGCAAACTGCCTTCGGGCAAGAGCGACAGCAGATGCGTTGATTTTCCGCCTGGCGCTGCACAAGCGTCCAGCACGCGAACCGGATGATGGACGTACTGCTGAATAGCTTGCTCCAAAAACATCGACGAAGCTTCTTGTACATAATAGCATCCGGCATGAAACAGCGGGTCGAAAATAAACGCCGGACGCTGCTCAAGGTAATAACCTGCGCTGCACCATGGCGTCGGATTGCTCGTTGGAGGAACGGTGTTTTTCTGTCTGTTAATTCTGACGGAAACAGGCGGAGACAAAGCAAGCGCCTGCAGAAAACTGTTGTATTCACTGGCAAAAAAACGTTTGGCAAACAATAAAAATTCAACTGGCAATTGCATGAAGACAGTATTTGACTCTTATGTGAACTACGGGCAAAGATAATTGACATTTTCAATACAACATTCCAAACAACCAAAGCGGGATTTTATTTTTGTATCCGATTTCGATATCATCGGCAACGATAAAACTGTTCGGAAGGTCTTTAATTTGGTCAAACGTTTTGTTTTTGCCACCCACTTCAAAAGTGTATTTATCTACAATAAAATCGCCCTGTGGAGCAAGTATGACATTTGTAACGGCATTAAACTGATTAACAAAAAAAGTTTCTCTTACATTGCCGATGTTTGCATTATCTCCGAATATGTACGACAGATTGGTGTTATTGAGTAAAACCTTGTCCGGCTTTGTTAAATTGCCAATTGTTTTGTTCTTATACGATACCAGATTCAACAACTTCGCATTTGCCAGTAAAGATAAATACTTGACGGTGTTATTCCTGTTAGTGTCGATCGCTGTGGCTAAATCAGTGATTTTCGGCGTATAAGGAACTAATGTTGAAAGAATCGCCAATAATTTTTTTAACTTGTAACGTGATTCAAATTCAATATTCTCAATGGCGGGAATATCAACGTCAATCACATTATTTATCGCTTCCCGCAACTTTATTTCATATTTTTTCAACCCCTCTTTATAAAACAAATAATAGCCGTTTTTCAAATATTTTCTGAACAATGGCATTATTCTTATATTTTCCGTGATTTGAAAAGCTATATTTTGATGATTATCAACAATTTCATCTATGGAAAACACGGGAAAATCGCCTGTTTTTTCAAACTTCAAAAACTCTCTGAAAGACAAGCCTTCCAATTTTTCATACACAACTCTTCTCGACAGGTCAGCCGTTGATTTGTAAATTTGCAAAAGCGAAGAACCGGTAAACACTATTTTCAGTTTGGGAAAACTGTCGTAAATATTTTTAATTTCCGTAGCCCAATTTGGATAATGGTGGATTTCATCTAAAAACAAGTGAGTTCCGCCGTTCATATAAAACTCGTCCGCCAAATCAAAAATGTTATGATTTGCAAACCATGTATTGTCCAAACTCACAAATAACGCTTCGGTTTTGTTTGCAAAAGTCGTTTTTATGTGCTGAAGCAGCATTGTAGTTTTTCCCACACCTTTGGCGCCGATAATGGCAATGCAACGCTCGTTCCAATCAATATTCGGATAGAGGTAACGAAACGTTTTTGCATCTGTTTCCTGCAATAACCGCAGATAAATTTTTACTAAGCTGTCCATAAAAATATTTTTTGTATTACATTGGACGTATCGAAGCGCAAAGATACAAAAAATGCTTTCAACAAATAGCGAAAAACAATAAAAGTGTTTCTTTTAAATAGCAAAAATAAAAGCACAGTTAAAACCGCATTACCCTGAAAAAAGTTCTTTCTTTTTCAGGACTGTCAATTTGTAACTGTCTGAATTGTCCCGTCGGGATTGTAGTGCAATTCGGTTACTTTCAGGCTGCGCAGCCAGGTGATTCCGCCCGACGGCACGCTGTCGTGATGAAAAAGATACCATTTATCTTTAAATTCAACAATGGCATGGTGCGTAGTCCAGCCTGTGACGGGAGTTAGAATCACGCCTTTGTATGTAAACGGACCGTATGGACTGTCGCCAATGGCATGGCAAAGCAGATGCGTGTCGCCGGTAGAGTACGAGAAATAGTACTTGCCGTTGTATTTGTGCATCCACGAAGCCTCGAAGAAGCGGCGCGAGCGGTCGCCAGCCAGCAAGGGGACGCCGTTTTCGTCGAGGATAATTACATCGCGCGGTTCTTCGGCAAATTCCAGCATGTTGTCGCTAAGCCTTACTACCCGTGCCGAAAGCGCCGGTTCGTTTTCGGCAGGTTCGGCGCCACATTCTATCGCGCGGTTGTTGCGGTAACGTTGCAACTGTCCGCCCCAGAGTCCGCCGAAATACATGTAGTGGTTTCCGTCGCCGTCGTCGAGGATGGCAGGGTCGATGCTGTAGCTTCCCTTTATCGGCGCGGGCTGCGGGGTGAACGGGCCTTCGGGACGATCGGCAATGGCTACGCCGATTCGGAAGATGTCGGTTCGGTCTTTCAGCGGGAAGTAGAGATAATACCGGCCGTTTTTGAAGGCCACGTCGCAATCCCACAATTGGCGTCCAGCCCAGGGTATGTCGTCGACGTCCAGAATTACGCCATGATCAGTTACTGCGCCTTCGACGTCGTCCATCGAAAAAACGTGATAGTCGCGCATGTCAAAATGATCGCCGTTGTCGTTTTCCGGAATTCCGCTCTCGCGGTCGTGCGATGGGTAAATGTACAATTTACCGTTAAATACATGAACTGCCGGATCGGCCATGTAATCATCAGGTATCAAATATCGAATCATATTTTAGTGATTAATGATTAATCTCACCGATAATGGTTTTTACAATCGGTTTGGGTTGATACTGGCGGTCGAAGAGCAGCGGGTAGTCGGTGCGTCCTGGAATTGGCCAGTTGTTTTTCCACGAATCGGCGTCGATTACGCCCCAGAGAGTTACGCGGTCTATTTTGTCGTGATGCTTCAGGAAGAGCTTGAAAAATGCGTTGAAATGCGTTTCCCATTTTGCATACACCGAATCGGGCAATCCGGCAGTGTAGGGATTCATGGATTGCTGATACTCGAAGCTGGTTGCGATGTCGGCGCCTGTATCCGGACGCGGACTGGGCAAAATACTCAAGTCTAATTCCGTAATCATTACCTTGACGCCGGTTTCGGAAAAGGCTATCAGGCTTTTTTCAAATTCTTCGATCGACGGAAACTGCATGCTCAAATGGCCTTGCATTCCAATGCCGTCGATGCATACTCCTTTCTCCTTCAATGATTTGACGAGCTTTACCACGCCATTGCGTTTTCCTTCGTTTGCCATTGAATAATCGTTGTAATAGAGTTCGGCTGCGGGGTCTGCCTCATGAGCGAAACCAAATGCCAGCGGGACGAAATCTTCGCCGATTATCTTGTAAAACTTGCTTTCCCGCCATGATCCATCGTCAAGGATGGCTTCGTTGACCACGTCCCAGCCTTTGATTTTGCCCTTGTAGCGTGAGACGACGGTTGTGATGTGCGTTTTCATGCGGTCGATCAGCACCTCGCGCGAAACGTCCTTCCCGTTTTTGTCGGTGAAGAACCATTCGGGGGCCTGTGAATGCCATACGAGGCAATGGCCGGTTATGGCCAGGTTGTTTTTCAGGCCGAAATCGACAAAGCGGTCGGCTTCATCAAAAACAAATCGGCCTTCCTCCGGTTGCAGATAAATGCTTTTCATGCAGTTTTCGGCTACGATGGCGTTGAAATGCCTGTTGATCAGGGCAACTGCTATCGAATCCTTTTCGTCGTAGTGACTGGTATTTAAGGCTGTGCCTATCAAAAATCTGTCGTGCAACGCTTCTTTCAGCGTGCATGATTCGTGTTCCGATGTTTGCCGACCGTGACATGACGCCAACACTATCGTAATGCCGACTAATAGAAATTCTTTTTTCATTGTCATTATTTTTAATTTGTGAATGCTACTCCCTCTAATTAATTAGGAATTAGGAATTAAGAATTAGGAATTAGGATGAAAAATAATATTTCGGGCTTTAGTTGTTGATAGCCAGTTGATTTGCTCCCGATCATTCTGCAAAGACTGCCGATTATTCTGCGAAGATTCATTTGCCTTCTGCAATGATTCATTTGCCTTCTGCGAAGATTCATTCAATAGAGTCTTATTATCGTACATCATTCTTAATTCCTACTTCTTACTTCCTACTTCTTAATTCCTAATTCCTAATGCCTAATTCTTAATTCCTAATTCTTAATTCCTTTCAATTTCCCGGTTTATTTTGTCAATGACAGGGTCTTCAAGTTCATATTTTGAAATGACGAACATGGCCAGCAGCAACAATGCGGCAGGAATAACGACGATGAGCCACAAAATACCCTGCTGTGCAAAAGCGGATTGTGTATCAATGTCCTTGTTGAATCCCACGTATGCAAGCACAAAGCCAGGGATGGCGCCACCGATGGCGAATCCGGCCTTGAAGAAAATTCCGGTCAGTGCATTGACAACGCCGGAGATTCTTTTTCCCGATTTCCATTCCCCGTAGGAAATAACCTCCGGCACCAACGCCCACATGTAGCCGGTCGATACAATTATGCCAGTCGACTTTATGAACTGTGCAATGTATATCAATGTCAGATTTGTTTTCAGGGACGGAACAACGGATACGATGTAGAGCATTCCCATTCCCAGAATAGCCACTGTGAGAAAGACATAAAACATGTTTTTTTTGCCAATTGCTTTTTTAATGGCCGGTACCAGCGGCAAAAACAGGAAAGCAGGCAGCGTGCCCAGCGCGTCGAACCAGCCGGTTGCATCGGGACGTCCAATGTTGTACTGCATGTAGTATGCCGACGCCGAACCGCCTACGGCCATCATGGCAAAGGCTGTGATAAAAAACAGCGCCAACACCCGCAGTGGTCGGTTGCGGACAAATTCGGTAAACAAATCGGCGTATTTTACATCGTGCGTTTTTTCTTCTTTCATCACCACCCGTTCCCTGCACTGGGTGAAGCAGAACGAAAGTAACCCGAAACCTATCAGCGCATACACCGCCATGACGGTGAACCATACGGGCGACGAGGCGGGTTTCGACCAGTCGTTGTTGGGCGAAAAATGCTGAATAATCAGCGGTATGCCCAACTGAACGGCCAAACCGCCGATGTTGGCCATAAACATGCGAACGGAAGTTAGTTTTGTAATTTCGTCGGTGTCGCGAGTGAGCGAAGCATTGAGTGCGCCGTAGGGAACGTTCACCAGCGTGTATGCCAGCGACATGGAGACATACGTTATATAGGCATACCACAACTGGCCGGAAAATCCGCTCCAGAAGGTCAGTATAGCCAGTCCCGTCAGCGGCACGCCTCCCAGAAGCAGGTAGGCACGATACTTGCCAATCTTCGGGTTATGCTTGTCCACAAAAGCGCCAACAAACGGATCCCACAGCACATCGACAAGGCGCACAATTAAGAACATAAACCCCGCAGCAGCTGGCGAAATTCCGAAAACATTTGTATAAAAAAACAGCAATTTAAACGCAACTGCTTGATAAATAAGATTCTGAGCCAAGTCGCCCGCACCGAATCCAATCCGTTGTAGCCATGATAATTTGTAGAATCCTTTCGATTCTGTATTTTTTACTGATTCCATTTTACTTTTAATGTCTAAAATATTCTGATAACTTAAAATTGGTGTGCAAAAATGCGCTGTTTTTTTATCACTTTCAACAAAATTTGTATCGTATCTTTTTCTGCTGGTTACATAGTTTTTCTGCTGGTTACATATTTTTCGTTGCTGGTTACACGGGTTTTAGCTGGTTACATTTACGGATTAGTCTTTTTGAGAATGCAACGCTGCAACAAAAGGCGAAGCAGGAAGTCCCGCACTGTTTCGGAGGTTCGCATCTGCCGGATTGTTTCCCCATGCATAGCGAACAGTTTGCGGCTGCGGTATGCTGTCGTTCCAAACAATAACTGTGCGTCCTTCGACAATAGCTTCTGCCCAGTGGAAAATGCCATCGTCGTCGGCAATAGCAAAACCGTGCAACTGGTCAACATTCTGCAGGTCGTTTGTGCCGTCTTCAAATCTCAGCACAATTTTGTTTCCGTCTCGTGCGCAGGATTGGTAAACAGGGCCATTGACCGTTTGCCTTACATCGCCGAAAGCCACGCGCAAGGCTTGCCGCGCAAGCCGTTTGCCAACGTCTTTCTTGTTCAGCGGGTGAATGTCGTTCCATTCGCCAATGTCAATCGTAACGGCCAGACCTGTGTTGGGAACCTCCTGTGCAAGTCGTCGCTGCGCATCGCGCAAGGCCGCCCATTCGCTTTCGCGTGGATGGGCGTCGGCCTCCATGAAATTAGCCAGTTGTACGATCAGGAACGGCATGTCCGGTTGACGCCAGCGTGTACGCCAGTCGTCTATCAGTGTGTGCATCAGCGAAAAATACTCATTGTACCGTCCTGTATTCGATTCTCCCTGATACCACAACGCACCCTTGATGGCATAATTCAAAAAAGGTGCAACCATGCCGTTGTACAGTCCGGCAGGTTTGTAGTGGAAAAATGTCTCGCCGCTCATAGTCGGCATCCGCACGCCCAGCCTGTATTTCCATTCGCCTCGTAAATCAATTTCTTCGGAATCGAATACTAATTTATAGGGTTTGTCGCGGACAAATTCAGGGCGTCCACTGTAACTGATTAGGCGGATGGCAATGGTGTTTGCTCCTTCATGCAGCAGATTTTCAGGAATGTCGTATATTCTTGGTGGATAGCGGTAGGATACTGTGCCAGCGAAAACGCCGTTTACAAACACCGAATCGGCGTCGGCAATGCATCCCAGCCGCAACACGGCGCGTTTGTCGGCCAGCGGTTTGGGTATCTCAACCGTTTTCCGAAACCAGTGCGCGCCATTGACCGGATTCACGCCGTCGGTCGTCCAGCTGCTGTCGAACAGGGAGAGAGACGTCCAGCCGCTGTCGTCGTATGCAGGCGAACGCCATGCTTGCCGTTCAATCAGTCCTGCGTCGCTGCGATTCAGTGTTGCGACCCACAACGCACGCGCTTCGGCATAAAGCTGCTTTACGCTGGCTACGTAATGGTCGGATTCGCATATTCGTTTTTCGTTCAAATACTGGGGAAATGCCCTCAGCTGTTCTTCACTTATCCATGCTTCGGCTGGCGAACCGCCAACGCTTGAGTTTATCAGTCCGACCGGAACATTGGTTGTTTCGTAAAACGCTTGGGCAAAAAACAGGGCTACGGCCGAAAAAGACTGTATGTTGTCGGGCGTTGCTTTTTTCCACGCGGCAGAAGGAATGTCCGACTGCGGTTGGTGGAAGTTGTACGTCAGCGGCGTCTTGATGTGACGTATTTCGGGATTTGAAAAGGCCAGCATTTCGTCGCGGTACCGATCCATTACCCGCGAAACCGGCAGTTCCATGTTCGACTGCCCGGAGCAGAACCACACGTCGCCAACCAGAATGTCGGTTATCTTCGTTTCATTGATTGACATTTCATAAGGGCCACCGGCCTTCATTGGCGGCAGCGTAATTTCCCAGTTACCGGCAGTATCGGCCTGTACAGCATGCGTTTTACCTTGAAAAGCTACGCGAACATTCTCGCCTGCTTCTGCCCATCCCCACACACCGACCGGCTGATCGCGCTGGAGTACCATTCCGTTGGAGATGCATGCTGGTAATTTAACCTTTGCTTCACACCGAAGTGTGAAGCAAAGGCCTAAAGCAACAACTACCAATAAAGAAAACTTTTTATTAACCATCAATCTATCACTTAATTTACTTATGTTTAAATAAGTAAAACGAATTTCAATAAACCAGCGTACCGGGGAAATCGGCGCTTACATCCTTACCGGCCAGTCCGTCGGCAAAATCTTTGTAGGCATGCTTGCGGGCGTAATCGGCATTCCAGAGGCAGGGAGCGTCGTTTTTCAGCCAGTAGGCATGTTCCTGCTCGTTGTCGGAAACGCCCCACACCGTGATTCCGTAGCGTTGCGCTTCGGGAATGTACTGGTTGTACATGGCCGCCACAAAACGATACATTTCCGCTTGTTGAGCGTATTGTTCTGCTGTTGGCGACACCGGCGATCCGGGGCCTTGTGAACCGTTACTTTCTGAGGAAATGGCAATATCCAATTCCGTAATTTTTATCAGTTTGCCGGTTGTTGCCAGTTTTTGGAACATGGATTTGATGGCGACGGTATCCGCCCAGTTAATGTTCAAGTGCATTTGCGTACCGATTCCATCCACCGTGGCGCCCTGGCTTTCGATGTACTGCACATATTCAATCAGTCCGTCGAGTTTGTTTCCGCTTACCGACTCAAGGCCGTAATCGTTGATGAAGAGCTTGGCGTCGGGATCTCCTTCCTTAGCCGATTTGAATGCTGTCACTGCATAGTCTTTTCCAAGATAATACTGCCAGTAAAAGACATTGGTCGCCGCCAAGTCTTCCACGCCTTCGCGCAAGGTTCCGTTATCGTTCATCGGTTCGTTTACAACGTCCCAAGCTGCGACTTTCCCTTTGAAATGAGTAACTACATCTGTGATATAGTTTTTGAAGATTGGCTCAAGAATGGCTATTTTTTCTTCCAGCGTCTTTTCAATACTGGTCGGACCACCTCTCAATCCAGATGCAGCTTCTGGTTCAGCTTTCTTTTCTACTACTTTTATTTCGTCGATATAATACGTTACATCCGGCAGATAACCCATGTCGAAACTCAATTTAATCGTGGTCGTATTGATTAAATCAACCGAAATCAGTTTCCACGAAGAAGAAGTTGTAAAGGCTTCTCCCGCACCGCTTCCGTCCCAATTCATCCAGGGATATTGATTGCCGTCAACGTTGCCAGGGAAAGACACGCGGCCTTTTCCCGCTACGTCGGATTTTACATAGAACGAGAAAGTATACGTTTTGCTTGCGTCCAACGTTATTTCGGCGCTTTCCAATTGCAGATTCCAGGCATTGGATGAGGAGGAACTTGAGGTCATTTTCACGGAATAATCACCTGCGTATTTGTCTTCGTTAGTTGCGCTGGTTCCTGCGCCCGGATTCAGAGCGCTCCAATCGGTCAAATCGCCGGTTTCAAAACCGCCGTTTGGTACCAAATTTATTTCTTCGGGAGCAGCGTCGAGGTCGATCACTTCAACGGCATCAATATAATACGTCATATTCTTGACGGCGCCCAATAACAAACGGAATGTCATGGCATTGTCATCGGTCGTAGCGACCATCCCGTCGGGCGTCATTGTAGGATTGTAGGTCACTTTTGTCCAGGCCGCACCGGTTGTGGTCAGCTCTTGTTCGTTTGTCCACGGCCATTGGTTGGTCAGATTGTTATTCGGAAAATCCAGACCCACTTGTCCTTCCCCGTCCGATTTGATAAAAAAGGAGATTTCATACTTGTG